>NZ_AKJI01000030.1:0-226607 GCF_000282415.1 Pseudomonas sp. GM60 | reverse complement strand
GGCGATGGCGTCCATGAAATCGCCATCGCCGGCAAGCCGGGCTCCTACAGGTCTTGCGGCGTACCCACAAACCCAGTCATCCCCGAATCCGTAGGAGCCGGCTTGCTGGCGATGGCGTCCATGAAATCGCCATCGCCGGCATGATTTGAAATGATCAGGCTGTAGCGCGGCGTTTCAGTAGCAGAGTCAGGGCCAGGCCGGTGATCGACAACATTGCCGCACTGAAGAAAATCCACGAATACCCCAGGTTCAACGCCACTGCGCCCATCAGCGGTCCGGCAATCGCCAACGCCAGATCGAAAAACACCGCATAAGCACTCAAACCCGCGCCGCGACTGGAGTTGGGCACCTGTTTAATGGCTTCTACCCCCAACGCCGGGTACACCAGCGACAGGCCAAACCCGGCCAGACCCGCGCCAATCAGGGCGAAACCGGTCGACGGCGCGAGCCACAGCAGCACCAGGCCCGCTGTTTCAATGCTCATGCAGACAATCGCCGAGGTGAATCCACCAAAACGACTGATGCTGGAAATGAACAGCAGTCGCGCCAGAATGAAGCAGACACCGAACACCGTCAGACAGTACGCGGCGCCGGTCCAGCCACGGTTGACGTAATACAGGGTAATAAAGGTGGTCAGCGTGCCGTAGCCGATCGACGCCAGGCTCAAGCTCGCGCCGAACGGCGCAATACGCCCGAACACCGCCCAGAACGGCAGGCGTTCACCGCGAACCACTGGCACCGAAGGTTTATTGCGGATCAGCAGCAGCGCCAACGCAGCCAGCAATGACAACGCGATGCCCAGGCTGGCAAAACCATACGCGGCCACCATCACGACGCCCAATGGCGCACCGATCGCGATGGCGCCGTAGGACGCGATGCCATTCCACGAGATCGAGCGCGCGGTGTGTTCCGCGCCGACCTGGCCCATGCACCAACTGATGGTGCCAACGCCGATCAATCCCTGCGCGATGCCCAGCAACAAACGGCCGGCGATCAGGATCAACAGGCTCGTCAGCGGAAAGCTTTGCAGCAGCGTCGACAGCAACGTCAGCGCGCCGCTCAAGACAATCCCCGCCAACCCGTAAACAATCGATCGTTTCGTTCCGATGCTGTCCGACATGCGCCCGGCCATCGGGCGGCTGAGCAGGGTGGCGAGGTATTGCGAACCGATGGTCAGCCCTGCGACGACGGCGCTGAACCCGAGCTGTTCGTGGACATAACCCGGCAACACAGCAATCGGCAGGCCGATGCAAAGGAAGGCAATAAAGGTATAGAAAACGATGGAGACGATCTGCAGGGTGATCGCCATGGAGCTTTGCGGTGGCAGTTGCTGCGCAGACATGAGGGCTCGTTCGCGGGCGGCGGTGGGAGAGGTCCATCATGGCGCGGGTGTGGAATAAAAGAAAGCAGGCTAACGATCAAACATCGCACCTTCCTGACTTGGAATACGGACTACTGTAGGAGCCGGCTTGCTGGCGATGGCGATCTTGAGGACGCTATCGCCGGCAAGCCGGCTCCTACAGGGACCGGTTACCGCAGGCTCAAGCTATTTGATCCTGAAATGCAAAAAGCCCCGTCACATGGACAGGGCTTTTCATTTATAGCGAACGCTTAGAACACAACGCCCTGACTACGCAGGTAATCATCATAAGTACCGCTGAAGTCGATCACGCCGCTAGGGCTCAACTCGATGATGCGGGTGGCCAGCGACGATACGAACTCACGGTCGTGGCTGACGAAGATCAGCGTGCCCGGATAGTTCTCCAGCGCCAGGTTCAGCGCCTCGATGGATTCCATGTCCAAGTGGTTGGTCGGTTCGTCCATGATCAGCACGTTCGGCTTTTGCAGGATCAGCTTGCCGAACAGCATGCGACCTTGCTCACCACCGGAGATGACCTTGACCGACTTCAGAATCTCGTCGTTGGAGAACAGCATGCGGCCGAGGGTGCCGCGAACCAGTTGCTCGCCGCCCTGGGTCCACTGGCCCATCCAGTCGAACAGGTTGCAGTCGTCTTCGAAGTCGTGCGCGTGGTCCTGGGCGTAGTAGCCCAGTTCCGCGGCGTCGGTCCACTTCACGGTGCCGGCATCCGGGGTCAATTCGTTGACCAGGGTGCGCAGCAGGGTAGTTTTGCCGATACCGTTCGGGCCGATGATCGCAACACGCTCGCCAGCTTCAACCTGGAAACTGAAGTCCTTGAACAGTGTCTTGCCGTCGAAGCCTTTGGCCATGCCCTCGACGATGACCGCTTGACGGTGCAGCTTCTTGGTTTGTTCGAAGCGGATGAACGGGCTCACACGGCTCGAAGGCTTGACTTCGGCCAGCTGGATCTTGTCGATCGCCTTGGCGCGGGAAGTGGCCTGCTTGGCTTTCGAGGCGTTGGCCGAGAAGCGGCTGACGAACGATTGCAGTTCCGAAATCTGTGCCTTCTTCTTGGCGTTGTCCGACAGCAGTTGCTCGCGGGACTGGGTCGCCACGGTCATGTACTCGTCGTAGTTGCCCGGGAACAGGCGCAGCTCGCCGTAATCCAGGTCAGCCATGTGGGTGCACACGCTGTTCAGGAAGTGACGGTCGTGAGAGATGATGATCATCAGGCTGGAGCGCTGGGTCAGCACGTTTTCCAGCCAGCGGATGGTGTTGATGTCCAGGTGGTTGGTCGGTTCGTCGAGCAACAGTACTTCAGGATCGGAGAACAGCGCCTGCGCCAGCAATACACGGAGTTTCCAGCCTGGGGAAACCTCGCTCATCGGGCCAAAGTGCTGTTC
Source organism: Pseudomonas sp. GM60 (assembly GCF_000282415.1). NCBI lineage: Bacteria > Pseudomonadati > Pseudomonadota > Gammaproteobacteria > Pseudomonadales > Pseudomonadaceae > Pseudomonas > Pseudomonas sp. GM60. The sequence goes on along the minus strand of NZ_AKJI01000030.1, from coordinate 223,844 downwards.
GATGCCGATACCCAGGCCCAGCAACAGTTCGCCGGCGCGGGATTCGGCGGTGTAGCCGTCCATTTCGGCGAATTCGGTTTCCAGCTCGGCCACGGCCATGCCGTCTTCTTCGGTCATTTCCGGCAGCGAGTAGATGCGGTCGCGCTCGGCTTTAACCTTCCACAGTTCTTCGTGACCCATGATCACTGTGTCGATCACGGTGAATTCTTCGTAGGCGAACTGGTCCTGGCGCAATTTACCCAGACGCACGTTCGGCTCGAGCATGACCTGACCGCCGGAAGGCTCGAGGTCGCCACCGAGGATTTTCATGAAAGTCGACTTGCCGCAGCCGTTGGCGCCGATCAAGCCGTAGCGGTTGCCCGCGCCGAATTTGACCGAAACGTTTTCGAATAGCGGCTTGGCGCCGAACTGCATCGTGATGTTAGCTGTAGAGATCAAAGGTTTTTCCTGCGAAGCATTCAGAGTAGCTAGGGTTGCGGCAGTACCGATTCAGTACCCGTTTCCGGTATTCAAACCACGGGAAATACATCCCGATCAGAAGCGGAAGGTCCATCTGGCAATAAGTGGACAGCAGCAGTTGGAGCGCTTGGCCCGAGTCGAAGTGCGCTGAGACGGGGTTCATTCCCGTCATCAACCAAGGGGGGCGCGTAATGTTTGGCGGCGATTGTACTGGTCTGGCTCTTTAAACGATAGGGCGTTGAGGCCGCACGGATGCTTTGGCGGTACAAGTGGACAGATTTTCACACCTGAATGCTAACCATTTGTTACAAGCCGTGGCTAAAATGCCATCTTTCAACCGGGTGCCGGCCACGGGGATGCTCTAGGACGCGCCTCAGGGACGCTGTTTCGTATTCAGACGCTGCACAAGACCCTTGGGCCGTAGGGCCTGTCAGGTGTCGCAGTTTGTTCACTTCTGACGTGTGACGATTTCGTGAAACTCATCATTGCCGCTATTTATGTTGTATCGATTGCGTACGTCCACCTGCGCGGTCAAGTGCGCCACAAAGTGGGCCGCCAACTGAGCGATCACTCGACGTTTCTCGCGCCGATCAATTGCTTCCTGTACCTGTTCTCGAAGATTCCCAACAAACCGTATCTCGATCCGGCCGACTTCCCGGACCTGAGCCCGTTGCAGACCCATTGGGAAGAAATCCGCGCCGAAGGTCAGAACCTGCTCAAGGCGGGTGAGATCAAGCGCTCGAACCAGTACGACGACGTCGGCTTCAACTCGTTCTTCAAAACCGGCTGGAAGCGCTTCTACTTGAAGTGGTACGGCGACAGTCATCCTTCGGCAATGAAGCTTTGCCCGCGCACCACCGAACTGGTGCAGAGCATCGGTTCGATCAAGGCGGCGATGTTCGCCGAACTGCCGCCCGGTTCGAAACTGGTACGTCACCGCGACCCGTATGCCGGTTCCTACCGTTATCACCTGGGCCTGGAGACGCCGAACGACGCCGGTTGCTACATCAACGTCGATGGCGAGAACTATCACTGGCGTGACGGTGAAGCGGTGATGTTTGACGAAACCTTCATTCATTACGCCGAAAACACTACGCAGCAGAACCGCATCATTTTGTTCTGCGACATCGAGCGCCCCATGAAGTATCGCTGGGCGGCGGCGTTCAATGGCTGGTTCAGCCGCAACGTGATGTCGGCGGCGGGTGCGCCGAACGAAGTGGGCGACAAGACGGGTGGCATCAATCGACTGTTCACCAGAATCTACAAGATTCGCCTGCGCGGCAAAGCGTTGAAGAAGCGCAACCGCAAACTCTATTACCTGGAGAAGTGGGCGATTTTTGCCGGGTTGCTGGCGATTTTTGTCTGGATCTGATTGACGCGTCGTGGCTGCCCATGGCCCGGCGCAAAGTTTTCAGCGGCGTACCAGCCAGTCCTGGCAGGGGATCAACTTCGTGTTACATGGTTTTGGTTAACAAATCCGAACCCTCGGCGTAGCGTGCTATCGAAGGCTGTATCACCTGGAGGGACTGGTCATGAACCGATTAGCGTTTGGCATCATCACGATGGTATTGACGGGCGTGCTGAGCCAACTGGCCCAGGCCGACACCCGGTTACCCGTATTCCCGATGCTGTTGGCCCAGAGCCCGACGGGCGCCGCCAGCAATCCTTACAACAGCCCGATTCGCCGGGCCAACCCCAATAGCATGCAAGGCACACAACCCAGTGCACCGGCCATCCGCGGGCCGAACACGGTTCCCGTTCCGCGGTCACCGACGCTGGACAACGGCGGCATTGGCAACCGCTATCCCCAGGATCGGTCGGCGCCTGTCAGCCCACCGAAATTCATCCCTAATCCACCCCCTCGGGACGCAGGCACCAGCAACCGTTGAGCAGCAGGACGCACGTCTTGCCAGCCATTCAGACGACAAAAGGAATCGTGCATGTTGCGTAAAACCCTCCTGGCCACTGTGTGTGCCAGCGCCCTGATCAGCGCCGTCGCGCCGGTTTTCGCGGCGTCCGTGCAAGCGCTGAAAAGTGAACAGGGCACCCTTGAGGTCACGCCCATCGCCAAGGGGCTGGATCACCCGTGGGCCTTGGCGTTTCTGCCGGATCGCCAAGGGATGCTGGTGACCGAACGGCCCGGCAACCTGCGCGTGGTCAGCGTCGACGGCAAACTTTCGGCACCGCTCAGTGGCGTGCCGAAGGTCTGGGCCAAAGGGCAGGGCGGTCTGCTCGATGTGGTGTTGTCGCCCGATTTCAAACAGGACCGCACGGTCTATCTGTCCTACGCCGAAGGTGGCGGCGAGGGTAACAAGGCCGGCACGGCGGTCGGTCGCGGGCAACTGTCGCAAGACCTGACGGCGATCAGGAATTTCAAAGTGATCTTCCGTCAGGAGCCCAAACTTTCGGTCGGCAATCACTTTGGTTCGCGACTGGTGTTCGACCGTGACGGCTACCTGTTCATCACCCTCGGCGAGAACAATGACCGGCCAACCGCGCAGGACCTGGACAAGCTGCAAGGCAAGGTCGTGCGGATCTACCCGGACGGCACGGTGCCCGACGACAACCCCTTTGTCGGCCAGGCGGGCGTGCGCCCGGAAATCTGGTCGTACGGCCAGCGCAATCCACAAGGCGCAGCGCTCAATCCCTGGACCGGCGTGCTCTGGGAAAACGAACACGGCCCGCGCGGCGGTGACGAGATCAACGTCATCGAACGTGGCAAGAATTACGGCTGGCCGCTGGCGACCCATGGCATCAACTACTCCGGTCAACCGATCCCGGAAGCCACGGGCAAGACCGCTGTGGGCACTGTTGCACCGCGCCACGTCTGGGAAAAATCTCCCGGCCTGAGCGGCATGGCGTTTTACGACGCTGACCGCTTCAAGGCGTGGCAGCACAACGTGTTCATCGGTGCGCTGGTCAGTCAGGAGTTGATACGCCTGCAGTTGGACGGCGACCGGGTGGTTCACGAGGAGCGTTTGATGGGCGAGCTGAACAAACGCATCCGCGACGTGCGGCAGGGGCCGGACGGGTATTTGTATGTGCTCACCGATGAAGATGATGGCGTGTTGTACAAGGTCGGGCTGAAGTAACTGACTCAACACAACTCCTGAAGCCGCTGGCAAAACCTGTAGGAGTGAGCCTGCTCGCGATGAGGCAATAACAATCGATATAGATGCTGACTGTCAGACCGCTATCGCGAGCAAGCTTGCTCCTACACGCTTCGCGGCTACATCTAGCGCTGATAAAGAATCACCGCCGCCCGCAACTTGCCGCGCCCGAAACTGCACATCTTTTCGAACTCCCCATGGCTGACCGGCAAATGCTGGCAATCCATGGGCTGACGATGCTGGCTATGGTCGACATCCGGGTCGTGCAGGTACACAAACTCTTCATCGCAATCGGTGACGATCACCCAGTGCGGCGACTTGGAACGGGTCAGCCGGTAACTGCTGATCAGCACCAGCGGCTGTCCGCCGTCGTTCAGTAACCTAGGCAGGTCCAGCGGACCACCGAGCACCTGTTCGACGTCAGTCGTTCCCAACTGAGCCATGAACTCCTCATGCACCAGGCGCATGACGTCTTTTTTATGCTCATTGCGCACGCCATCGAGAAACAACGGCCCGGCCATGCTCACTTGCAGGCGCACACGAAACCCGCGTCGCGCCGCCGCCAATGCCAGGCCTTGAGGGCTGCACCCGCCGTGGCCAGAGGTCATGAACACGGTGGTCGCCTCGCGCCAGATCTGCAGTTCTTCGCGGCGCTCCAGCACGCGACCGGTTTGCAGTGCGCCCATGGCCATCATCAGGCACGCGGGGCCGCAGGTGAAATCGGTGGTCTGGGCGTACCAGGGCACGTTGATATTGCGCGAGTCACGGTGCTGAAGGATGCGTTTTTCCAGGCGCAGCGCATCGGCATGGTCCTGGTAATAATCATGGATCAGCGCGAAGCGCCGGTAACCGTTGCGCTCATACAGGGCGATGGCGGCGGGGTTGTCGATACGCACTTCCAGCCGCAGGTACGCGCAGTCGTGTTCCAGGGCGCAGGCCTCGATGCGTTCCAGCAATTGCTTGCCGAGCCCACTGCCGCGTGCCTGTTCGGCGATGGCAATCGAGTAGAGCCGCGCCAGCGATGTGCCCCGGTGAAACAACACCACCGCGTAACCCAGCAATTGCTCGCCACGCTGGGCCACCAGCAGTCGTCCGTGAGCGCGGGTGATCATCCATTGAAAGCTGCGGCTGGTGAGCCGGTCCGTGGTGAAACATTGCTGTTCGAGTGCCAGCAACGCGGGTAAGTCTTCAACTACCGCCAAGCGAAAGACAGGATTCATATGACCGCCGTAAAAGTTGCGTAACGAAACGGGACTTTCGAAAAAGTTCGTGCTTAATAGGAAAGGTCTTGTTCTCCAACGGATCAATCACTATGTCAGCGGTACAAGGTCATTGGCGCGAAGTATCCGAGCAAAGTTTGCCGGCAGCAACTTATTTAAATGACACGGTTAGAACTTCAAGTCAGTTGATTATCATCGTCGAACGCAAGGAAGACTGGGCGTCCTATTTTCCCAGCGAAGACATTGTCACGGCTCAGGAATACCTTGAGCAGACCCGCGACAACGAGCAGGGCAAACGGGTCCAGGTGATCAACCTGTGCCGCAGCTACAAGTACCTGGGGCACGGTTATTACTGCTCGCTGCTGGCCGAGGCGCGGGGGCACAAGGTTATTCCATCGGTGCGCACCATCAGCGAACTGACGCGCAAAGCCTTGTACGGTCTGGCGCTAGATGACCTGGATAAAACCCTGGAAAAAGCCCTCAGTCATCACCTTTACAGTGATACCGAAGGTTTTACCCTGACCCTGTATTTTGGCAAGACACATATAGAGCCATTGCAGGACTTGGCGCGACAGTTGTTTGAAGTGTTTCCGTGTCCGATATTATTAGTTGAGTTTCGCCGAACTAATGGCTGGCACATCGAAGGGATAAAGTCTGGCGCCTTGCACAAGTTGCGCGAAGATCAGGAAGATCAGTTCGCCCACTCACTCGACACGTTCAGCCGCAAGATCTGGCGCGTGCCACGGTCGCGACGTCTGGCCCGTTATGACCTGGCGATCCTGCACGATCCGCAGGAAGCGTTGCCGCCGTCCAATCCCAAGGCACTGGAAAATTTCGTACGCGTGGGCAAGACCTTGGGTATCGACGTGGAGTTGATCGAGCGCAAGGACTACGCACGCATCGCCGAATACGACGGGCTGCTGATCCGCGAGACTACAAGCGTCGACAACCACACCTACCGTTTCGCGAAAAAAGCCGAGAGCGAAGGGCTGGTGGTGATGGATGACCCGGCATCGATCCTGCGTTGCACCAACAAGGTCTACCTGACCGACCTGCTCAACAGCCATCAATTGGGCATGCCCGCCACCGAAATTCTCTACAAGGAACGACCGGAAGACTTCGAACGGGTCGGCGAGCGCCTGGGTTTTCCGCTGGTGTTGAAGATTCCCGACGGCTGTTTCTCCCGTGGCGTGATCAAAGTCGAGAGCCAGCAAGCCTTGCTCGAAGCGACCGCCGAACTGTTCGAACACTCGGTGCTGTTGCTGGCTCAGGAGTTCTTCTACACCGAGTACGACTGGCGCATCGGCGTGCTCAACCGCAAACCGATCTTTGCCTGCCAGTACTTCATGTCCAAGGGCCATTGGCAGATCTACAACCACAAGGCCAAGGGGCAGGACATCAACGGCGAGTGCCGTACCCTGGCGGTGCACGAAGCACCGCGCGCCGTGGTGGAGCTGGCGGTGAAAACCGCGAACCTCATCGGCGACGGCCTCTACGGCGTCGACCTCAAGCAGTCCGGCGACAAGGTGGTGGTCATCGAGGTCAACGACAACCCGAACATGGACGCCGGCATCGAAGACGCGTATCTGCAGGACAATTTGTACTCGTTGGTGCTGGAAGAGTTCGTCCGTCGACTGGAACTCAAACGCCGCGGCCAGGCCTGGTGAACGGCCGATGATCAAGAGCTTTCAACTGACCCACGGCGTGCTGCATGCGGTCGAACGGCTGGACGCCGAAGTGATGCTGTTCAGCAACCCCGATGCGGCCGAGCGCGACTTGCTGCACAGCCATTTCAAACTCGATGAACACGCCCTGGCATCGGCGCTGGACCCCGATGAGGTATCGCGCATCGAGTTTCACCCCGACAACCTGTTCCTGATCTGGAAGCGCCCGGAGAATTACTCCGGTGCCGGCAGCCTGGCTTTTGAAGTGTCGTCCTGCGGCTTGCTGTTTTCTACCCAGCGTTTGTTGGTGATCGCCACCGACGACTCACCGCTGCATGGGCTCGGCACCCGGCAGAAACTGAACACGCCGCTGGATGTGTTGCTGGATCTGCTGTTCAACAACATCCATCACTACCTGGGCCACCTCAAGGTGATCAAGCTGGTTGCGCGGGAGTTGCAGCAGAAATTCAATGCGTCGATGCAGAACCAGCACCTCATCCAGATGTTCAACCTCAGTGAAAGCCTGATCTATTACATCAACGCGATACACAGCAACGGCGCGGTCCTGACCCGGCTGCGCAACCACGCGGAAAAGGAGCACTTCGGCGCCGAGGCCATCGGCCTGATCGACGACCTGATCATTGAAAACAACCAGTGCTACAAACAGGCGGAAATCTATTCCACGGTGTTCTCTGGGCTGATCGACGCCCGGGGCAACCTGATGAACAACAGCATGAACAACCTGCTGCGCAAACTGACGCTGATCAACGTGGTGTTCCTGCCGCTGAACCTGATTGCGAGCATCGGCGGCATGTCCGAGTTCAGCATGATGACGGCGGGTACGCCGTGGTGGGTGTCGTATCCATTGTTTTTGACGGCGATGATGCTAGGGGCGGGAGTGATGGTGATGGGGCTGCGGCGGTTGGCCAAATGATGTGGTGAATGTCAGGCCGCCATCGCCGGCAAGCCGGCTCCTACAGCGGCGCGCACCACTTGTAGGAGCCGGCTTGCCGGCGATGGCGGCCTCAATAACCCCAAACACTTCGGATCAGACTTCTTGCGTGGCACCCACGGACCTCTTCCGATCCTGCAACCCCCGAACCACGAGATACAACAACGGCCCAATCGACACAAAAATCGCGGTGAGCAATAGATAGGGAATGACGGACAATGCCGACTGCCCACGCTTGCGCGCATCGCTGTACATCCACACCCCGGCCAGCGTCGCCAGCAGATAAAGATCAATCACCACCTGCGCCGTATCAGGTCGCGACATCAGGCTGATGCCAAATTCGATCAACGATTGCTCCGCCTGGAGCATCACCGCAACGGTGTAGCCAGCGAAGGCGAGCAGGGCAATCAGGGGCAGGGCGACAGACTTCATGGTTTCCTTCCTTGGACGATGAGCAGAACAGCGAGCCTACACAGGCCGGGAAAATTTGGCCATTGACTTGCCTGTCATGCCCGGCTAATTTCCAGCCATGACTTCCACCGTATTGCGCTGCCAGCCAAGCATTATTACCGCCATTCCTTATTTGGCGGGCTAGCTCACGACTGCAGCACCCAACCCGCCCTAGAGGCGGGTTTTTACTTTCTGTCTCTTGGGTTCTGATCAACGTCAGGAGACGACCATGAACAGCACACCCGCCCAGCAGACCTTGCTTGAGCATTACGTCAAAAAGATCCTCGCCGCGCCGGTGTACGAACTGGCGGTACGCACGCCGTTGCAAGCCGCGTCGGCGCTGTCCGAAGCCCTGGGCAATCAGATCCTGTTGAAACGCGAAGACTTGCAGCCGACTTTTTCCTTCAAGATCCGTGGCGCCTACAACAAGTTGGTACAGCTCAGCGATGAGCAGAAGGCGCGCGGTGTGATCACCGCCTCGGCAGGCAACCATGCCCAGGGCGTGGCGCTGGCGGCGCGTGAATTGGGGATTGCCGCGACCATCGTCATGCCCGCCACAACGCCGGAATTGAAGGTGCTCGGAGTGCGCAGCCGCGGTGCCGATGCCGTGCTGCACGGGGAGAGTTTTCCGTTTGCCCTGGCGTACGCCTTGAACCTGGCAGAACAAACCGGCCGCACCTTCGTTTCGCCCTTCGACGACCCGGACGTGATCGCGGGGCAGGGCACCGTCGCCATGGAAATCCTCCGTCAGCACCAAGGGGCGCTCGACGCGATCTTCGTGCCCGTGGGCGGTGGCGGCCTGATCGCGGGCATCGCCGCGTACGTCAAATACCTGCGACCTGAAATCCGCATCATTGGCGTCGAGTCGGAACATTCCGCGTGTCTGCGCGCCGCCTTACAGGCCGGTGAGCGTGTTGTCCTGCCCAACGTCGGCACATTCGCCGATGGCGTCGCTGTCGCGCAGATCGGCGCTTATGGTTTCGAGGTGTGCCGGTTTTGCGTAGATGAGGTGCTGACCGTCAGCAATGACGAACTCTGCGCCGCGATCAAGAACATCTACGACGATACCCGCTCGATCACCGAACCTTCCGGTGCGTTGGCCGTTGCGGGCATCAAGAAATACGTGGCGCAGACTGGCGTGCGTGGTCAGACGCTGGTGGCCATCGACTCCGGCGCCAACATCAACTTCGACAGCTTGCGCCACGTCGCCGAGCGCGCCGCGCTGGGCGCCAATCGATCACCCGTTCCCCCCTGTGGGAGCGAGCCTGCTCGCGATGACGGTTGTACATTCAACACATCTGGTGGCTGAAAGTCCGCTATCGCGAGCAAGCTTGCTCCTACAGGTTTTGCATTGGGACGGGGATTATTCCTGAACAGCTTTTTCGACCGTGCTCGACGCCGACCAAATCCGATAGCGCACTTCAACGTCCTTGGGCACATACAGCACGATCGGCAGCTTGCTGTTGTAACGCAACCTGAAACCGTCACCGACCACCGGGACGAAGTCCTGTTTGCTTTTGCCATCCGGGCAGGCCATCAGCGTGCTCATCGGGCCGATCACTTTTTCGAGGCGGTAGAACGGGTAGCCCCAGCCTTCGAGGTTTTTCTCCTCGAGCATACCGCCCAGGCGTTGGCGATTGCAGTCAACGGTCAAGGTCTTACCGGCGAGAATTTCGACCTGGTAGTTGTCTTCAGCGGATTGCGGGGCGAGGTGAATGACCTGGCGGGTGAAGCCGTTTTCGGCTTTGGGAAACGGTGCAACGTCTTCGAGTTTCGCTGCGTGAACAACGGTCGATAGCCCGGCAACAATCAGGCCGACGGTAGTGATTCGGGTCAATGAACCCATGATGCCTCCTTGCGTGTGAGTAGGGTCAGCGGATGTTAAAGGGAGTGGCCGCATTTTTACTGCCATGGGCGGCCAATGCAAACCCGGACTCATCAGGTTGCAATTTGCAGGGGCGAGAACCTGCGTTCATGCAGACTGCATGAGTCCATTTACTTGAAGACACATTAAACCTTTGAATTACCGATGAGCTGCACGGCGAAATCCGGGGCATGTTTTATGCTTCATCTGGTCCTGAAGCTGGCCGCGAATGAGTTGAGTCGGCATTGATAGCTGATTGGCAATCTCACATAAGGAGAGGGTCGCCATGTTTCTTTCTGCCTTGGAACTTCGCAACATCATCGAAAGCAGTTTTCTGCCGAAACGTTGTCAATGCACGCTGACGCCCGACCTGTCGATGAGCATCAAGGTGTATGCCGACGGCCAGACCGATCAAGTGGATCTATTGGTTACGGGCATAGACGCCAGCACACTCAATGGCTGCCGGGAAATCAATGACCTGATCGCCGAGCTGCGCACCGAAATTCAGCATAGGGCAGCGCTGCAGACGCTGCATCCCGACCGGCAAGCGCTATAAGCCAATCCTGTAGGAGCAAGCTTGCTCGCGAAGGGCGTAAGCGATAACGCGTGTTTTCTGAATAAACGCATTATCCGAACGTTTTTCGCGAGCAAGCTCGCTCCTACAGAAAAGCATGAGTGTCGCGTTATCAATTCTGATAACTGCACGCATCCGACCATTTGCGATACGAGATCTCTGCGGGTTTGCCCGACGTATCGATGTACTTCATCTCAGCCGTAATGACTTTGCAGTCCAGCGTCGTAGGTTCGGTCAGCGCAACCACCTTGGCCACGTGCAGCGGCATCCCGTATTCGTAGGGCACGGCTTGTGAGGAAGTGGTGTCGTCGGCCTGGGCAAGCCCGGCAAACCCGGTGCAGGCGAGGGCAGCGGTAACCAGCAAAATGCGCGTATTCATGAGCAATCTCCGGTGCGGACGGAACGAGAGTTCGACGTAGTGAACGTCGAACCTGCCGCACTGGGCGTCAGAGGAACCTGAGGGCGTGCGGTCCAGTAAAGTTTTGGACCGCAGGGTTAAGCAATGGTTAACCCGGCTGAATGCCGCCTGTCGTAAGGGACGATTCTGTCAGGCGTTTCGTTGGGGTGAAAATCTTCGGTAGCTTCGGCTTCGTCCTACAAGAGTGGATGCTTTGTCGACTTTCGGCTGATGGGGCGTAGCAATTACTGTTTGGGCTCGCTGCAAAATCAGCGAACGGGGTTGGCTAGCTGATGCCACCACATACATGTGCGCCATTATTCGCTCGGTTAATGTTTAAAAAGGAGATGCTCCGTAAGTCTGGGAGGTCCCTATACGGGGCTGTGCTTTATATACGTTCATTCAGTTCAAAGGGAGTTTGAAGCATGACCGTAGAGCTCGGAACAACAGATATAGTAGGAAGGCGAGATGACTTTTCTCTGCTAACGACCCGCAACACTGCAATACGCGGTGGCCCTCTAATGCATGAAGACATACTTAGTCGTCTTGTCGTCGTCCGAAACAATGTAGGGCAATGGATTTCGGATAATAAGGCCAGGCTAGATCAGCAGCACGAAAAAAATATTGCCGCCATTGACTCGGATATAGATTTAGAAATCAAGGCGGAAGGTGGATTGAATGTGCAAATGGATTCAAACACTCCGAATCAAACGATAATTAAAGAGAAAAATATTGTTGTAAGACTTTATCTTGCGAAACAATCGGAAGCCGATGATAAATCAAAGCGCTCGAAATCTTTATTTGGAGGTTATGATGTTCTCGCTTCCGACAGTAAAATTGCCGGGAGTTTTATACAGAGCAGCTTAGCGAGAGTCTATGTCAAAAAAGACCTGCTCGTTGACTGGGCCAACAGCTATGAAGCTGCGAGACTGGCTCAGGTGTACTCGGAAATAGCTCGTCGCTTGAAAGAAAAAGAGCAGTTTTTGGCAAGCATTGAAGAAGCTCAAGCCGCGCAAATAGCTCAGGCGGAAAATCAGCTAATGACTGCAAAAGAACTGGTTGAGCTCAAGCAGTATCCTGTTGCACCGCCGGAGGTTTCTATAGACCAAAATCTGCAGGAATCCAAGGAGCAGAACGAATATTTTAGCACCGGCGGTTCTGCGTTTCTGTTTAGCTGGTTTTATAAAAAAGTCCGAAATGGAGGTGATTGGGATTACAAACAACATGGTCGTCAGTATGAAAGTTTTGGTAACTTTAACTATGGTGCTGTTGGTACAGCGGCAGGCATTTCAGAGGGGATACTTTTGAGGGCTGCTGGAGCAGCACAGTCTGTAGCAGGAACCTCGGAGTCAGCATTTGACAAATGGTGGTCGGAATCGCCTTTTGGCGACGATCCTGTTGATCAAGTATGGATATAGAGTATGCAAAGTCGAAAGGGTACTAAATGGCGTATTTGGGGGCTTCTGATTATATGTCTTGGTCAGGCGCTATATATATATGTGTCTGCTCCAAGCAGGCCGGAACCTGCCAATGTTGTCTCAGTCACGAAAGTCGGTGAAGGCGGGGCTGTATATGAAATCTCTTATGATTCAGGGGGCGCTACTGTTCCGTATATTTATCGGTACTTTCTCATGGATCTTCAGCGTACTGACGAGGACGCTCTTGAAAAATCCAAGAAGACAACACCATTTCTTGTCACAAAAGGTACTGAGGCTGTTCGTGGGGTTTCAGGCGATAGGGTTAAACTAAAGTGCGAAGAAACCATATACGATTTCCACAACACTGCGTATTTTAAGGTCGATGGCGAACTCAATATCGTAAAATTTGATCTGGAGTCTACCGTTCCATAGATGTATCGGCGCGAATACACCGGCCTGGGTCGGTGTTTTTTTGCTCCACAGAACTGCCCAATCTTCTACTTTCAGAAGGCTGATCTCTTTCCCGCCATCGCCCGGTCGGGCATCGATTTCCCGGCTGAACGCTGCCTGTCGTGAGGGGCGATTCCGTAAGGCGTTTCGTTGGGGTGAAAATCTTCGGTAGCTTCGGCTTCGTCCTACAAGGACAGATGCTTTGTCGACTTTCGGCTGATGAGGCATAGAGATTACTGTTTGGGCTCGCTGCAAAATCAGCGAACAGGTTTGGTCACCTGAATAATTAAACAGTGCATACAAGTGTGACATCATTCGCTTTGCGGACATCTCTGTTCGCATGGCGCAATGCTGTGGCGGCTGTGTGCAGGACGCCTTCGGGCGAGCTGAGTTACTGTTCTCAGTTGACCAAACCTGTACACGGTCCGCCTCCCATCGTTTGGTCACGGTGCTGGCGGTTACTTCAAAACAGGCGAGTAACTAACTATGACAACGATTAATCCGTTCCCCGAACGTCACCGTTCAATCAAAAGCAGCGTCACCGAAACATCTCCTCTGGTCATCGACACCGAAGCCAACCCCCAAGACATCCTCGAAGCCGCCCTCCAGCGCATCCGCGCCTCCAGCGAGCTACTTGAAACACTCCACCTCCAATGTTTCAAGGACGGCGACGTGCAGGACATCCCCCACATCACGCATGCCCTTTACCTGCTGACGCAGGACGGTTGCGATTTGCTCAAGGTTGCTCAGCAACGGATGCTGGGCTGGAAGGCACCAGCCTGACGTTTGATCTGTACTGACAAATCCAGCGCCCGTAGGCGCTGGTTTTTTTATGGGGACGACGCAACTTGAATGGCTTGTTGCGGCTTTAAAGTTGTCAGTGAACCGTCTTCGCTTGCACCACATTCCCCGCACGATCCTGATCGGCAGGCGTCGGCACCACCGGCGGCAACTGAGCAATCCCCGTGCCCGCACCCGGCGCACCACCCGAGTTCGCCTTCACCTCAGCCCCACTAATCGTCACCCCCCCCGCATCGACCTTGACGAAACTCCCGCCAGCCTTCGCCGTCAGTTCCATCCCGCCTTCAACCACCACTTTATTACCCGCGTGGTAGTGAATCTCCTCACCAGCCTCAACAAACTGCGCCGTCCCGACCTTCACGTGCTGGGTTACGCCCACCGTAAGGTGGTCATCCGCCCGCGCTTCAGTCTTGCGATCCAGATGCGTAATCCGGTGCTCCTCAACCTTGAACTCGCTAAACACCTTCGCCTCGACCGTGTCATGCCGCTCATTGCCGATGCGGATTTTCTGGTCGTGTTCGATGTTTTCGTCCCAGTCGCGCTGGGCATGCAGGTAGATCTGTTCCGCGCCTTTTTTGTCTTCGATGCGGAACTCGTTGTAGCCCTTGCCGCCCGATGAGCTGAGGGTCTTGAAGGTGCTGCGGGTTTTGTTCGCCGGCAGGTCGTAGGGGACGACGTTTTCCTTGTGGTACAGGCAGCCGGTGACCAGCGGTTGGTCGGGGTCGCCTTCGAGGAAGGTGACGAGCACTTCCATGCCGACACGCGGGATGGCGATGCCGCCGTAGGCGCTGCCGGCCCAGCCGGTGGCGACGCGCAGCCAGCAACTGGTGTTGTCGTTGGCCTGGCCGTCGCGGTCCCAGTGGAATTGCACTTTGACGCGGCCGTACTCGTCGCAGTGGATTTCCGAGCCGGGCGGGCCGGTGACGATGGCGGTCTGGCTGCCGAGGACTTGCGGTTTCGGGTGTTCGAGGGCAGGGCGGTAGTGCGCGTCCCACGGCGTGGCGAGGAAGCGGTTGCGGTAGCCCTGGTGGAAATCGTCTTTGTTGTGGGTGACGTCGCTGGTGACGTTGGCGCCGAGCACTTGCGGTTGCTTGCCTTCGTGGACCACTTCCAGCAGTAGCCAGAGGTCGTTCCATTCGGCGCGCGGGTGTTCGCTCAGGGCCATGAAGTGACCGCTGACCAGCGTCGGCTGGTCGCCTTTGCCTTCCGCGAGTTTGTAGTCGCTGCGGTGGCGTTCGAGGGCGCGGGTGGCCAGTTGCTTGCCACGGGCACGGTCGGTGAAACGGCCGGGGTAGTCGTAGTCTTCGAGGTCCGGAGCGAACGCACTGGAAGCGGCGCCTTCAGGCAGGATGCGCGGTTTTTCGAAGTCGTAATCGCGGCGGCTGACGCGGCTGGTACGGGTTTCCAAGCGCAGGTTGAAGCGCTTGATCACCGGTTTCTCGGCGGCCATGCCCGAGTCTTGCTGATAGGCCACGGGCGCGAGTTTGCGGAACACCGTCTGGTCATCGCCGAACACCAGTTTGTGGCCGCTGCTGCTGTGCTGGAAGTGGAAGTGAATGCCTTCTTCTTCGCACAGGCGCTGGATGAAATGCAGGTCGGATTCGTCGTACTGCACGCAGTAGACGCGCTCCGGATAGATCGCGCCGAGCTGGAAGTCATAGGCGTCGGCCAGAATGCCGCGGGCCTCAAGGACCTGGGCGATGATCTTCGGCACCGTCAAATGCTGGAAAATCTGCTGGTCATGGTTGTGGCGCAGGTAGGCCAGTTGCGGCACCAGGCTGATGCTGTAGCGGGTCAGGCTTTTGCCGGAGTCGCCTTGCTCGATGCGATAGACCAGGCCGTGAATGATGCCTTCGCCGGTGGCGCCGAAGGTCAGGCAGCCGGGCTTGTGCAGCAACTCTTCGAGTTTCAGGTCGGGGCGCGCGCTGACCAGTTCGATGTCAAAACAGAAGGGCTGATTGAGGGCTTCGCGACCGACGAAACTGAGTACCTGAAGGTCAGCGGAAACGCCTTCCAGCGTGAGGGAAATATGGATTGCGTTTGCGTCCAGCATGCCTTGAATTCCGTCCTTTGGATAAGCAGGAGCGGATGGTGCAGGATTAAACCGCCTCGTTCAAGGCGCAAATGCCGTAGATGAGGGCGTGCCCCGGCATCGGGAAAACCCCTAATGGCACGGTTTCGACCAATAAACACGGGGGCTCTTTGCCTGCGGGCTCATCGATCAATTGCCCCCCGCTGGTCAGCGCCGTGCCAGAACAGGGAGTCATTTTCCGACTAAAGTCGTCTGTAGCAGGTAAAAGCCTTCTGCCATCATTGCCGCTCACCCCCGTGTGTCGCCTTCATCCTGGCCAGTTCCTGGTCCGGGGCGAAGCTATTTTCTGGCTTATTGCGCCTTGCGCAAACGCTGCACTGTTGGAGCTTTTTCATGCGTCCCCCTTTTCAACTCATCACCGCGCGCCAGTCACTTGGCTTCGGCGCTTTAGTCCTGTGCGCCGGTTTTACCGTCCAGGCTCAGGCGAGCGGTTTTCTCGATGACACCACGGCGAAGATCGAATCGCGCACGGTGTATTTCAACCGTGACTTTCGTGATGGTCATACGTCCACCGAACAGGGCGCGTCCAAGCGCGAAGAGTCGGCGCAGGGCTTCATTCTCAATCTGCAATCGGGTTACACCGAAGGCACCGTCGGCTTCGGTATCGATGCGCTGGGCATGCTCGGGTTCAAACTCGATTCCAGCGCCGACAGCAGCAACAGCGGCTTGCTGCCATCGTCGGGTGAAAACCCGCGTGGCTCGAAAGACCAGTACGCCAAACTCGGCCTGACCGCCAAGGTGCGCGTCTCCGATAGCGTATTGAAGTACGGCGCGCTGCTGCCGGACGTGCCGCTGCTCAAGTACAACGACGGGCGTTTGCTGCCGACCATGTTCAACGGCGCGCAGCTCACCTCTAAAGAGATCAAGGACCTGACGTTCATGGCCGCGCGCCTTGACCAGTACACCGCCCGGGACTCGACCGATGCCCAGGACATCCGCGTGCACTGCAAGAACAAGCGCTACGCCTGCAACGTCACGGCCGATCACTTCGACATGTATGGCTTCGACTACAAGATCAATGAGCGCCTGACTGCGCAGTATCACTACGCCGAGCTGGAAGACATCTATCGCCAGCACTTCGTGGGTTTGCTGGCCAGTCAGCCGCTGGGTGAGGGCGTGCTCAAGGCTGATCTGCGCGTGCTCAAGAGTGCCGACAGCGGCGCCGAGCGTGCCGGCTCCATCGACAACCGCGCACTGAGCGGCATGCTCGCGTACGCCATCAGCGGCCACACCTTCAGTGCCGGTTTGCAGCGCATGAACGGCGACAACTCGATGCCGTACCTGGATGGCACCAATCCGTACCTGGTGAACTACGTGCAGGTCAATGACTTCGCCGCCGCGCAGGAGCGTTCGTGGCAACTGCGTTATGACTATGACTTCAAGTCGATTGGTATCAACGGCCTGAGTTTCCTGACCCGTTACGTGAACGGCGACCACATCAAAGTGCTTGGCAGCGATCAGGAAGGGAAGGAGTGGGAGCGCGACAGCGAGCTCAAGTACGTGGTGCAAAGCGGGACGTTCAAGGATGTCAGCCTGCGGCTGCGTAATGCGACATACCGGACCAACTACGAGAAGTTTGCGCGGGATGTGGATGAGACGCGGTTGATCATCAGCTACAACTTTTCAGTCTTGTAGCGCCTGACAGGCCGCCATCGCGAGCAGGCTCGCTCCCACAATGGATCTTTAGTGAACATGGATCTTGTGTTCGGCATTGAGCCAATGTGGGAGCGAGCCTGCTCGCGATGGGGCCCTTACATTCAGCGAAGATCCAACTGCTGCCGATACGGCAAATCCGGCCCGGTCTTGCTGCACGTCAACGCCGCTGCCCGTACTGCAAACTTCAACATCCCGTCGATCTGCTCGCGCGCCAGCGATTGCACGCCCTCGACCGAATCCAGTTGCTGCTCGGTCAGCCAGGTAATCAACGCCGCCTGGAACGTATCGCCAGCGCCCACGGTGTCGGAAATCTTCACCGGACAGGCCGGCACCGACCACGAACCGTGATTGCGGCTAAACACCGTCGCACCTTCGCCGCCACGGGTCAGGAACACCACCTGACAGCGATGCTGCAACCAGCCTTCAATCACCCGCTGCGGATCCTGCCCTGGATACAACAGGCTCAGGTCCTCATCGCTGACTTTGATCAAGTCGGCCAGCTCCACCAGCGTCGCAACCCGTGAACGCCACAGCTCGATGTTCGGTTCAGGATTGAGCCGCACGTTCGGATCAAGGCTGATCAGGCGCTTGCCACTTTCCCGCTGCACCAGGGCGAGCAACGTGTCGGCAATCGGCTGCACCACCAGCGAGAACGAGCCAATGTGCAAGCCGCGCACCTCTGGCCCCAGTTCCGGCAAATGCTCCGGTTTCAACTGCCGATCCGCGCAACCTTCACCACGGAAACTGTACTGCGGTGAACCATTGGCGCCGACCGCGACCATCGCCAGGGTGGTCGGTGCAGCGAAATCCACCAGGTAATCCGGGCGTACGCCTTCATCTTGCAGCACCTGCTGCAAACGCCGGCCCAGGTAGTCGGTCGACAACCCGGCAAACAGCGCCGCGTCCACGCCTAAACGGCGCAAACCCACCGCCACGTTGAAGGGCGAGCCGCCGGCAATCGCCTTGAAATTCACTTTTGAAGCCAGGCCGCTGGCGTCGTCTTCACTGAAGAAATCGAACAGCGCTTCGCCACACACCAGATACATAGTTGTTCACTCTTTAAAGGGTTGCGACATGCTGTTGATAGCGTTCATAGGCCTGCTGACAGGCCGTTACATTCTCTGCAATCGGCAGGGTTTCGCTCGCCGGATCGAGCTTCACGCAGCGCTCGCACAAGTCCGCGAGGCTGTCTTCGTGGCCGTTTTCCCAGGATTTGCACCATGCCGCCTGAATCGCCGCGCCGAGGGCGGCGGCTTCGCTTTGTTCGGTGCAGATCACCTTGGTGTTCATGATGTCGGCGACAATCTGGCGCCACACCGGGCTTTTCGAGCCGCCGCCGATCAGGCAGATGGTGCGGCTTTGTAAGCCATTCTGGCGCAGCAGGTCCAGCCCATAACGCAAACCGAAGGTCGTGCCTTCGACCACGGCGCGGCACAAATTGGCTGGCGTCAGATTGGTCATGGTCAAGCCCAGCAAGCTGCCGGTGGCGTGGGGCAGGGCGGGGACGCGCTCGCCGTTGAGAAACGGCAGCATGCTCACACCTTCGGCGCCGATCGGTGCTTGCGCGACGAGGGCGTTGAACTGCTCGATATCCAGCTCGAACAGATCGCGAATCACCCCGGTGGCATTGGTCAGGTTCATGGTGCAGATCAGCGGCAACCAGCCACCGCTGGAGGAACAGAACGTCGCGACCGATGCGTCAGCGCTGACGGTCGGTTGATCGGCATAGGCGTACACCGTGCCCGAGGAACCGAGGCTCATGGTGATCGCGCCGGGCCGGATGTTGCCGGTGCCGATGGCGCCCATCATGTTGTCGCCACCGCCGCTGGACACTAGCGCCTTGGGGTTGATGCCCAGGTGCTCGGCGATGCCCGGCAGGATCGTGCCGACCGCTTGATGGGCGTCGATCAGCTCCGGCAGCGCCGCTTGCAAACGACCGCTGGGATCAATGTCGCGCAGCAGCTGCAAGTCCCACTGGCGGGTGCGCACGTTGAAATAACCGGTGCCGGAGGCATCGCCGTATTCGCTGCAACTGCGGCCGGTCAGCCAGTAGTTGAGGTAGTCGTGGGGCAGCAGGATGCGCGCGATCCGCGCAAAAACCTCCGGGTGCTGTTCTTTGGTCCAGAGCAGTTTTGAAACGGTGTAGCCCGGTGCAATGACCACGCCGAGGCGTTCGAGCGAGCCTTTTTCACCGCCAATGTGCGCCAGCAGACGGTCGTTCTCCGGAGTGGATTCGGTGTCGCACCAGAGCTTGGCGGGGCGCAGTACCTGGCCTTGATCGTCGAGCAGGACCAGGCCGTGTTGCTGACCGGAAACACCGATGCCGAGGATGTCCTGACCGTCGACGTTTGCCGCGATCAGCGCACGACGCGTGGCTGAAGTGAATGCTTCCAGCCATTGCGAGGTGTCCTGCTCGCGACGGCCATTGGCGCCGCTGATCAACGTGTGCGCGGCGGCGCCTTGGCCGAGGGCCTGACCGTTGTGGGCATCGAGGATGATGACCTTGGTGCCTTGGGTGCCGCAGTCGATGCCGAGGAATAGATGTTGGTTTGGCATGGTAAATCCTTGGTGTGTCAGGTCTCTCTCGGTGAAGCTATCGCGAGCAGGCTCGCTCCCACAGGGGATCTTTAGTGGACGCGGATTTTGTGTACGACACCGATCCAATGTGGGAGCGAGCCTGCTCGCGATGACGGCGGTGATGTCACCGCCGCTTTTACGCCAACACCCGCTCCAACGTCCGCGAAACCCCAACTTCGCGCAAACTGTTGCAGCACCACTCAAACGCCGCGACAAACTCCAGCGAATGCGCAATCGCCGTACCAAAAATCTCCTCCACCCCCAGCAGCCGCTGGGTCATCAACGCATCATCGGCCACCAGCGCCTGACAAAACGCCGCCCGAGGATCCGGAATGGCGTAGGTATCACCATTCTCGTCCACACCCTTCAAATACAACGCCCAAGCCGCCACCACCAGCGCCGCACGCTTGGTCTCCCGGCCATCGGCAATCAAGCGGTTGATGGTCGG
This sequence comes from Pseudomonas sp. GM60, assembly GCF_000282415.1. Classification (NCBI taxonomy): domain Bacteria; kingdom Pseudomonadati; phylum Pseudomonadota; class Gammaproteobacteria; order Pseudomonadales; family Pseudomonadaceae; genus Pseudomonas; species Pseudomonas sp. GM60. The sequence continues at coordinate 203,712 of NZ_AKJI01000030.1, read as the reverse complement.
AATGGTGAACTTGGGAAACTTCGACGAACCGTCCGAGCACACACGCTCCAGCTGATCGGCAATCGCCTGATTGGAAAAGCGCTCCACCAGGGTGTTCTTGTAATCAGTCAGATCAATCCCCGGCACGGACGACAGTTGCGGCGTCACGTCCAGGTCCATGTAGGCGCGCATGTAACGCACAAACAGCGGGTCGTTCATGGTCTCGTGAACGAAACGGTAACCCTTCAAAAACCCCAGGTACGTCAGCGCCAGGTGACTGCCGTTGAGCAGTTTGATTTTCATCTCTTCGTACGGCGTGACGTCGTCGGTGAACTGCACGCCGACCTTTTCCCAGTCCGGGCGACCGTTGACGAACTTGTCCTCCAGTACCCACTGCACAAACGGTTCGCAGACCACCGGCCAGGCATCGTCGACAGCGTGTTTGTCGGCCAGTTGCAGGCGATGTTCGGTGCTGGTCATCGGCGTGATGCGGTCGACCATCGCATTCGGAAAACTGACGTTTTCGGCGATCCAGTCGTGCAGGTCTGCATCGCGCAGCGCGGCGAAGGCCAGCAACGCTTTGCGGGTGACTGCGCCGTTGTGCGGCAGGTTATCGCAGGACATCAAGGTGAACGCCGGCGTGCCGGCAGCGCGGCGTTTGGCCAACGCGGCGCAGAGAAAACCGAACACGGTTTTCGGCGAATCCGGGTGCGCGAGGTCGTGCTGGATCTGCGGCAGGTGCGACATGAATTCGCCGTTGCTGTCGTCGATGCAGTAACCGCCCTCGGTGATGGTCAGCGAGACGATGCGGATCTCGGGACTCGACAGTTTGTCGATCAACACTTGCGCGCCGTCCTCGGCCAGCAGCATGTCGCGGATTGCGCCGATGACCCGGACTTCGGTGTCATCGGTGTCGCCGAGTTCAAACAGGGTGAACAGGTAATCCTGCTCCTTCAGGTCGTCCCGGGCGCGGCGGTCTTCGGCGCGCAGGCCGACGCCGCATATTGCCCAGTCCAGGCCTTCGCCAGTGTTCATCAAGGCGTCGGTGTAATACGCCTGATGGGCGCGGTGGAAGCCGCCGACGCCAATGTGCGCGATGCCTTGGCGGGCGTCGCTCAGGGCGTAGGCGGGCAGGACCACTTCGGGTGAGAGGTGGTGCAGGTTCTGTTTATTCAGTTTCATCACACGCTCTCTGAAATCAGGCCGCTGCGCGCAACGGGCGGGTCAGCGCCACGCCGTCGGCATCGAATAAATGGCAGTGTTCGGCGTCCAGGTGCAGGCTCAGCGCCTCGCCATAACGGCTGGCCAGATCGCCGCGAACCCGCATGGTCAGCGCTTCACCGGACGAGGTCCGGACGTGGCAGAAGGTGTCGCTGCCCAGTCGTTCGCTGACGTCGGCGGTGACCTGCAAGGTGCAGTCGCCGGTTCGTGCCAGTTCCAGATGTTCCGGGCGAATGCCCAGCGTCACCGCGCCACCGACGCTCAGGCTGGCGCCGCTCAGCGGCAACGTGATGCGGGTGCCGGCATCGAGCGCCACTTCGCAGCTTTGGCTGTCGACACGGGTGACTTTGCCCTTGAGAAAGCCCATCTTCGGTGTGCCGAGAAAGCCTGCGACAAACAGGTTGGCCGGCTGGTGATACAGGTCCAGCGGCGAGCCGACCTGCTCGATCTTGCCGCCATTGAGCACGACGACTTTGTCGGCCATGGTCATGGCTTCCACCTGGTCGTGGGTCACGTAGATCATCGTCGCTTGCAGTTCTTTGTGCAGGCGCAACAGTTCCAGACGCATCTGTACGCGCAGCGCCGCGTCGAGGTTGGACAGCGGTTCGTCGAACAGGAAAATTTTCGGGTTGCGCACGATGGCGCGGCCGATGGCCACGCGTTGACGCTGGCCGCCCGACAGTTGCTTCGGCTTGCGCTCCAGCATCGGTCCGAGCTCAAGGATGCGCGCCGCCTCGCCGACTTTCTTCTCTACTTCGGCTTTCGGTACGCCGGCCAGATCAAGGGCAAACGACATGTTTTTGCGCACGCTCATGTGCGGGTACAGGGCGTAGGTCTGGAACACCATCGCCAGGTCACGCTTGGCCGGGCTGACTTCGGTGATGTCGCGGCCATCAAGTTCGATGCTGCCGCCGCTGACTTCTTCGAGGCCTGCGATCAGGCGCAGCAGGGTGGACTTGCCGCAGCCGGACGGGCCGACGAAGACCACGAATTCCTTGTCGTTCACTTCCAGGTCGATGCCTTTGATGATGGAAAAGCCTTCGAAGCCTTTTTGCAGATTCTTGATTTTCAGGTTGGCCATGGTGATGGGCCTCCGCTTGTTTTTATTCAGTTGAACCGAACGGGCTTTTTTGTAGGAGCCGGCTTGCCGGCGATGAGGCCCTGAAATTTTGCATCGCTTTTGAGGCCGTCATCGCCAGCAAGCTGGCTCCTACAGGGGATCGTGTCAGGCCGGAAATTCGTATCAGGCGTCGTTTCATTTCACCGCGCCAAACGACAGGCCGCGGACCAGTTGTTTCTGGCTGATCCAGCCGAAGATCAGGATCGGCGCGCAGGCCAGGGTCGACACCGCCGACAACTTGGCCCAGAACAACCCCTCGGGGCTTGAGTACGAAGCGATCAACGCGGTCAGTGGCGCGGCTTTCGACGAGGTCAGGTTCAGCGACCAGAAGGCTTCGTTCCAGCACAGGATCAGCGACAGCAACACCGTGGAAGCCAGACCGCCCTTGGCGATCGGCAGCAACACGCGAACCATTTCCTGCCACAGCGTGGCGCCGTCCAGACGCGCGGCTTCGAGGATGTCTTTGGGGATGTCCTTGAAGTAGGTGTAAATCATCCAGACCACGATGGGCAGGTTGATCAGCGTGTAGATCACGATCAGTGCGATGCGCGTGTCGAGCAGGCCAAAGCTCTTGGCCAGCAGGTAGATCGGCATCAGCACGCCCACCGGCGGCAGCATCTTGGTGGAGAGCATCCACAGCAGCGTGCCTTTGGTGCGCTGGGTTTCGTAGAACGCCATCGAGTAGGCCGCCGGCACCGCGATCAACAGGCACAACGCCGTGGCGCTGAAGGAAATCACCACCGAGTTCCAGGCAAAACTGAAGTAATCGCTGCGCTCGTTGATGTGCAGGTAGTTCTCCAGCGTCGGTGTGAAGATGAATTGCGGCGGCGTGGCGAACGCATCGATTTCGGTTTTGAAACTGGTCAGCACCATCCAGAAAATCGGGAAGAAGATCAGGATCGCGATGGCCCAGGCCAGCGTGCCGAGCAGCACACTTTGCAGACGACGGGATTGTTGAAGGGTCATGGCGCGGGCCTCAGGCTTTGTCTGTCAGGTTTTTGCCGATCATGCGTACCAGCACGATGGCCGCGATGTTGGCGATCACCACCGCAATCAAACCGCCGGCGGACGCCATGCCGACGTCGAACTGCACCAGCGCCTGGTTGTAGATCAGGTAGGCGAGGTTGGTCGAGGCGTAGCCGGGGCCGCCGTTGGTGGTGGTGAAGATTTCGGCGAACACCGAGAGCAGGAAGATCGTTTCGATCATCACCACGACGGCAATCGGTCGTGCCAGGTGCGGCAGGGTCAGGTGCCAGAAGATCGCAATCGGCCCTGCACCGTCGAGGCGCGCAGCTTCTTTCTGTTCCTGGTCGAGGGACTGCATGGCGGTCATCAGGATCAGGATCGCGAAGGGCAGCCATTGCCAGGACACAATGATGATGATCGACAGCAGCGGGTAGTGCGCCAGCCAGTCCACCGGTTGCGCGCCGAACAGTTTCCAGACGTAGGCGAGAATCCCCGACACCGGGTGGAAAATCAGGTTCTTCCAGATCAGCGCACCGACGGTGGGCATGATGAAAAACGGCGAGATCAGCATCACCCGCACGACGCCGCGACCGAGAAAATCACTGGCCTCCAGCAACGCACTGATCAACACCCCGAGCACCACACTGATAAGCAATACGCTACCGACCAGCAACAAGGTGTTGGTGGCGCCGGGCATGAACCCGGAATCGGTCAGGAAGTAGGTGAAGTTCTCAAGCCCCACGAACTCGTTCTCGCCCGGGTTGAGCAGGTTGTAGCGGATCATCGAGAAGTAAACAGTCATGCCCAGCGGCACGATCATCCACAGCAGCAGCAAGGCCACCGAGGGGCTGACCAGAAACCAGCCGGGGTTGGCCAACCGGCTTTTACGCACCGGCTGGGGAATGTCCATGTGAGCTTTGGCAGTTGAAATATTCATGGCGTTAAAACCGAGTCGTACAGACCTGAGAAGATCCCATGTGGGAGCGGGCTTGCTCGCGAAAGCGGTGTGTCAGTCAACGTTGATGTTGAGGCTGCCGGCCCCTTCGCGAGCAAGCCCGCTCCCACATAAGGCGAGAGCGGGAAGGCTGGGGTTACTTGGGGTAACCCGCGCGCTTCATCTCACGCTCTGTGGTTTGCTGGGCGGCGGTCAGGGCCTGGTCGACCGTGGTCTGACCGATCAGCGCCGCCGAGAACGACTTGCCTACCTGAGTACCGATGCCCTGGAACTCGGGGATGGTCACCAGCTGAATGCCGATGTAAGGCACAGGCTTGAGCGTCGGCTTGCTTGGGTCCGCCGTTTTCAGCGATTCAAGTGTGACTTTGGCAAATGGCGCTGCGCTCATGTACGCCTCGCTGTAAGTCGAGGCCCGCGTGCCTGGCGGTACGTTGGCAATGCCGTCTTTTTCCGCGACCAGTGCGCCGTACTCCTTGGAGGTTGCCCAGGCACTGAAGGTCTTCGCCGCGTCCTTGGCTTTGGAGCTGGTTGGAATCGCCAGCGCCCAGGAATAGAGCCAGGCCGAGCCTTTGTCGGTGGTCTGGTGCGGCGCGTAGGTGAAGCCGACGTGCTCGCTGACTTTGCTCTGGGTTTTGTCGGTGACGAACGAGCCGGCGACGCTGGCATCGACCCAGATCGCGCATTTGCCGCTGTTGAACAGCGCCAGGTTTTCGTTGAAACCGTTGCTCGACGCGCCCGGCGGGCCTGACTTCTTCATGGTGTCGACGTAGAAGTTCAGGGCGTTTTTCCACTCGGGGCCGGTGAATTCCGGTTGCCATTTTTCATCGAACCAGCGCGCGCCATAAGCATTGGCGACGGTGGTGATCAGCGCCATGTTCTCGCCCCAGCCGGCCTTGCCGCGCAGGCAGATGCCGTACTGCTCTTTATCCTTGTTGGTGAGTTTGCTGGCGAATTCGCCGATCTGTTCCCAGGTCGGATGTTCCGGCATGGTCAGCCCGGCGTCCTTGAACAGGTCGGTGCGGTAATAGGTGATGGAGCTTTCGGCGTAGAACGGCAAGGCATACAGCGAACCCTTGACTGACAGGCCTTCACGCACCGAAGGGAACACGTCGTCGAGGTCATAAGTGGCCGGCAAATCCTTCATCGGTTCCAGCCAGCCCTTGGCGCCCCAGAGTGCAGCTTCGTACATGCCGATGGTCAGCACGTCGAACTGCCCGCCCTGGGTGGCGATGTCAGTGGTCAGGCGCTGACGCAAGACGTTTTCTTCGAGCACCACCCAATTGAGCTTGATGTCCGGGTGCTCGGCCTCGAAGGTTTTCGAGAGCTTTTGCATGCGGATCATGTCGCTGTTGTTGACGGTGGCGATGGTCAGGGTCTGAGCGCCGAGGCTGACGCTGCTGAGGGTCATGCAGGTGAGGGCTAGCAGAGTTTTTACAGAAGGTTGCATCGTGCACTCCTTTTCTGCACCCGGAGGGGACAGAAGGACAGTTATTGTTTTTGTGTCTTCCGGGGCAGGAAGAATGTGCGCTGATTACAGCCTTCAATTGAGGATGAGACAAATCATCCATCGCACTTGAATTGATACTATTTTGCACTGCTGTCGGGGGTGGGGGATGCAGGGATAGGCGTCACAGCGGTGTGCGGGGATAGAATTTGTACAGGTTTTAGGGCGCCTTCGCGGGCAAGCCTCGCTCCTACAGGGGGGGCGCAATTCCTGTAGGAGCGAGGCTTGCCCGCGAAGGCGATCTGGAAATCAACGCATGACGCGAATGGATTAACCCAGATTCTGCTCAGTCAACCGCTGCACCGCCAACCGCCGATAGTGCGATGGCGTCATGCCTTTCAACTGCTGAAAACGCCGATTGAAGTTGGAGATATTGTTGAAGCCCGACTCGAAGCACACATCGGTCACCGGTTTGTCACCGTCAGCCAGCAGTTCACAGGATTTGCTGATGCGCAGCCGGTTGACGAACTCGATGAAGCAGCGCCCGGTGGCTTGCTTGAACACGCGACTGAAATAGGTCGGCTTCATGCCCAGGTGCTCGGCGACTTCCTCTAGCGGCAGTTCACGGGCGTAGTGGGCAAAGATGTAATCCACCGCGCGGTTGGTGCGATCGATGTTGTGTTCATCCGCCAGTTGCGGCGTTGTGGCACCGGACAGCAGTTGGTAGTCGTCGGTGGCTGCGAGCAGCTCCAGCAAAATGAAAAAGTGCCCGAGGCGGGTCATGCCTTTGGTGTCGGCGATCCGCTGCATCAAGGTCATCGCCTGGCGGATGGTGTGCTTGCAGCGAAACTCTATGCCGTACTGCGCGCGCTCCAGCAAGGGCGCCAGTGTCTTGAGTTCGGCAAACACCTGGTGGCCGCTCTCGAACAACTCGTCGGTGAAGTTGACCAGCATGTCCCGCTTGGGCACCACTTCGTCCTCGGCGACCTGGCTGATCCAGTTGTGGGGCAGGTTGGGGCCGGTGAGGAAAAGTGTTTCCGGATAGAAGTTGCCGATGTAGTCGCCAATGAACACCTTGCCGGAGCTGGCGACGATCAGGTGCAGTTCGTATTCCTTGTGAAAATGCCAGCGCACCAAGGGGCAGGGGAAACCGTGCTGGCGATAGATGATCGACAACCCGTTATGGTCGTCCATCAGTTCGTAGGAAGGATCGGTGACTCTGGCAGTCCGGGTCATATCAGGGCGCTTTTATTGTTATTGCGCCCTGATCATGCCTCTTTACCGGCCGACATTGCCAGCCTGGGGCATGTCGACCGACGTCATGCGCCCGGTTACGGATGCAGGGCGCTGCCATAAACCGCCTTCATGCTCGACGCGCTCCAGCAGTAACGCACGATGTCTGACTCATCGAAAAAGTCGGTGCTGACAATGCTGCATCGGGTCACCCAGTCCCGGGTCGGGTTGAACCAGGCGTTGATCTGGTTCTTGATGTCCTGAGGCCCGCCCAGAAAGCCGTAGCTGGTGGCCGATAACGACCAGAGAAAGCTCTCGAACGGTGCGTCTTGCAGCTCGTTGGCTATGTGACGTTCCAGTTCCGCCGTGTCGGTGAAGGTTTCGCCGCTCCATTTGTGCGGGATGCGCGGCCAGAAGTAATCATCGTCCAGCCCCCGCACAACGTGCGCTGCCAGCACCAGCCTGCGGCGGGTGCTCATGCGTTTGAGTTGTCCCACCGTTTTCGTTGCATCGTAGGGTGGTATGACTCGGTAACCGAGCCGACTCACCAGCAGGTCATTGAGTTTTTTGTGGTCAAAACGCTTGGCACCGTCGCCCATTTGGTGGAAGTCGAAGACGATGAACTCGTCCGGGTTTTGATCAAGAAACGCGGTCGTCGCGTCGATCAGCTCATCAAGGACACGATGAGACTGAAAGCCATTGTGATGAAAGTAGAAGATCGATTGATCGCGTCCCTCGGTGTAACCAAGTCGGATATCAAATGCCCGTGCACCATTGGCCAGTTGCCACGCAAATGAATCGTTTTGGCACGTGGTCCAGTTACCAATGACAACATCATAGTTGGGGGCTTTTTTGTCCATGCCGCTGTTGTGAGTGCCTGGCCAGATCAAGTCGGTTAACTTCAGGCGGTCGATGTCGAGCACATTACTCATCCATTTCTTTTTGTCGAACGTACCTTGTAAAGATTGGGTCATTGTCATTCCTGATAGTGGCTTCAGCCCATCCGTGGGATGAAGTGGATATATGTAATTTCAAGCATAGAGGTGCGTTCCAGCATTGCCAGTGACGGAAACATCTGCACAAATTAATAGTGTCAGGCGTTGGCTTTGATCAGATTGGCCATCCGGCAATGGCTGACCAGATTCGACGTTTCAAAAAAGTCCGCATTGATAATGCTGCACTTCAGAATCCACGCGCTGACGGCCGGGTCAAACCATTGATCAAGCTGCTCGCCGATGTTCACCGGGCCGCCCACGGCATGGTAACTGGTGGCGGAGAGCGACCATGGCATGTCGCTGGTTGGCGGGTATCGCATGACCTGCGAGATATGCGCGTTCAGCTCACTGATGCTGGTCGTCCCGATTCCGCTCCATTCGTGCGGGATGAAGCGACAAAACAAGGTGGCATCGAAGCTCGGGTGATATTCGGCGGCAACCAGCACACGCCGGGCATGACTGGCCCGTTTCAATTGACCGAGTGTCAGGCCTGCATTCCTGTAAGGAATTATCCGGTCACCCAAATGAGTCATCAGCAGGCGGTTGAACTCCTGATAGTCAAAGGTCTGGTCACCCGCATTCAGCTGATGAAAATCCAGCACGATGAATTCATCGGGGTTTTCCTGCAGAAACCGGATCACGCTCGTGATCAGGTCTTCCAGGGAGCGGGAGGAGCGAAATCCGTTGTGCTGGCACCAGAATGTTCCAACGCCATTGCGGCCGATTTCATACTCCAGCCTGACATCGAGCGCGCGGGCGCCTTGGGTCAATTGATAGTAAAACGTATGGGTCTGGCAAGCGGCCCAGTGACTGATGCCCGGCGCCGCATACGAGGCCTTTTTGTCCACGCCGGCATTATGCGCGCCGGGTAAAACCAGTTCCGCAAGCGTGAGTGAATCAATGGCCGGAAGTTGTGTCATCCAGCGATGGGTTGTAAATGATTGGTTGTTGTAGATGAAATTAAGATTAGTTGCTGTTAGATCGTTATTCATTGTGCGTCCTTGCACAGTAGGTTAATCGTCAGGGGAGACGATTCTAACGATTAAGTGTCATCTTTAGTTCGGTTTTTCGCTTCAATCCATTGCGCCATGTATTGAGTGCTTTTATGTTGATGGTGGCGCAACATGCTGCCGGTAAAGTTGTCCCGTCTTAGTGTCCGCAAGTGCTGTTGGCAATACTCGAGTTTTGCAATCAACGCCGGGCCGTGGGTGTGCAGCTGGTAACGTTCGGCCAGCAGTTCCAGGCCAACAGCCTGGGCGTTCAACCATTGGGCCTGGTCTTTATAGAGTTGCACCGCGCAATCGGCAAACTCGCGTGCCGTGCGGGTCACGGCGCCCGGCCAGGGGCCTTGGCCATACATCGCTTCGGCACCGATCGGCGTGGTGACATTCGGTGTACCGCAAATCATCGCATCGACGATTTTGCCCTTGATGCCCGCACCGAAACGCAACGGCGCCAGGCATACGCGAGCGGCCGACATCACTTGTAACGCGTCTTCTGCCCAGTTCATTACATGGAAACCTTGAGCCGCATTGTGCAGCGCGGTCGCCTTGGGTGGCGTGTAGGCCCCGTAGATGAGCAAACGAGCGGTGGGCAATTGCTCGCGAATCAGTGGCCAAATGGTGGTTTTCATCCAGAGCACCGCATCCCAGTTGGGCGCGTGACGGAAGTTGCCGATACTGAGGAAGTCCGCGCGCTCCTCAAAACCCGCCGGCGGCGCGCTCGGTAGATCGACCATCAACGGGCACCAGTGCAGCAGGCTGCGTGGCACCTTGAACTGCTCGATCAGCAATTCGATTTCCGTTTCGGAAATCATCAGGTTCAAGTCGCAGCGATACAACGCAGCGATTTCCCGTTTCGCCAGGTCGGTGTCGGCCATCAGTTCGAATTCTTCACGCAAGGCCGGTGCGAACAGCCCGCTGAAGTCATTGTCGTCGTCGCTGGCCTTCAACCGGTCCTTGAGCCGTTGATGCCGGGCATGGCGCAGGCTTTGCAAATCCTGCGTTCCGAGCACGCGCAAGGCATCGGGGCAGTGCTTTTCGACACGCCAGCCGAACTGTTCTTCCATCATGAATTGCTCGAACAACACGATGTCCGGCGCCAGTTCGCGGACAAACACATCGAAACTGCTGTTGTTCAGTTCGATCGGCACTTCACGAATGCCCAGCGCCGTCAGGTCTTCCTGATGTTCGCCAGCACCGGCCGGGCTGCTGAAGGTCACGTCCCAACCTTGTTGCAGAAACGTCCCGAGCAGTTGCATCACATACCCACCCGCCGCGGAGGAGCGTGGCTCGGGCCAGACGTAGCCGATAACCAGGACTTTGGTGGCGCGGGGCAGACTCATGCAGGGAGATTCCTTGAAGCGGGCAGGGGAATAAAAGCGGGGCGCAATTAAACCACAGCCGAGGACGATTCCTCAGCCCGCTCAACGAAGGCTAGGTAATAGCGAGAATGCCTTTGACCTTGTCGCGCAATTGATCAATGGAAAACGGTTTGCCGATCACATGCATTCCGGCGGGCACATCAATATTTTCTGCGTAGCCGCTGGCAAACAGGACGGGCAGTTCCGGGCGAACCATGCGCGCCTGCGTGGCCAGTTCGCGGCCATCCATGACCGGCAAACCGACGTCGGTCATCATCAGGTCGATGTATTGATCTTCATCATTGAGAAATTCCAGCGCCTGCTCGCATCCGTTCGCCTCGAGTACCTTGAATTCCAGCTCCTCCAGCACATCGACGATCAGCATGCGCACAATGTCGTCGTCTTCAACGACCAGGATGATGGATTGTTCAGCGGACATATTGGGGGTTCTCAACAGTTGAATTCGCAGTGACCGGCCGATCAAAAACGCCGGGCTCTAGCATGAGTAAGTAACGGAACCCGACAAGTTCCCGACCCCACTGGAAAAAGAATAGCCGTACCAGGGCGGACAAGGATAACCGCTCCTTTGCGCTGGGGCAGTTGAATGTAGGATTTCGCGCACAATCACGTCAGAAAATTGGATCAATGCGGCAGATTTGAGGCAGACTCCCTGCATTCCAACAGTTCGACAAGGCCCTCCCATGACCACTGCGTCTTCGGTTGACGAGCAACGATTTCGTAAACTCCTGAGCCGCAACGTCAGCCTGCCGTTGGGTGTCGGTGTGCTCAGTGCGGTGTTCTTTGTCTCGCTGATCACCTATCTGCTGTCGGTGATCCAGTGGGTCCAGCACACCGACCGGGTGATCAATAACGCCAATGAAGCGGTCAAGCTGACCGTCGATCTGGAGACCGGCATGCGCGGTTTCCTGCTCAGTGGCGACGAGAGATTTCTTGAACCCTACGAAACCGCCAAGCCGAGAGTCGCGGTAGCGGTCAAGACCTTGCTCGAACTGACGGCGGACAACCCGGTGCAAACCGACCGCCTGCAACGGCTCCAGGCCCTGCAGAGTGAGTGGGCGACTTACGCGCAGAACATGATCGACTTGCAGCATGCGGGCGGTGACTACCGCAGCGCCATCAAGGCCGGACGCGGCAAACGCCTGACTGATGAAATCCGCAAGCAATTCGAAGACGTGATCGACATGGAGCAGCAGTTACGCGCTACGCGTAACGAAGAAGTGCGCCGCAGCACGATCTGGAGTATCAGCCTTTATCTGCTGTTCATTGTCGGCATCAGCGGGTTGCTCGCCTACATTGGCCGTCGGGATCTGCTCAACCTTTCGCAAAGCTACAGCGCCAACCTGGCCGCGCAACAGGCCAGTGCTCATCGACTGGAACAGCAAGCCTGGCTGCGCAACGGCCAGACCGAACTGGCCGAGCAAGTGCTGGGGCAACTGTCGCTCAATCTGTTGGGGCGCAACATTCTGCAGTTTTGCGCGCAATACCTCGGCACGGCGGTGGCGGCTATTTATGTACGTGAAGAACATGGCGGCCTCAAGCGCATTGCCTCTTACGGTTTTTCCCGTGAGCAGGAAGCCATTGAGCAACAGATTTACAGCGACGAAGGGATTGTCGGGCAAGTGGCGCAACAGGCGAAGCTGATACGCCTCGACAATGTGCCCAGCAACTATTTCAAGGTCAGTTCCGGCCTTGGTGAAGGCTTGCCGCACAGCGTGCTGGTGGTGCCGACCAGTGATGACGATCGGGTCAACGGGGTCATCGAACTCGGCTTCCTGCGCCCATTGAACGACCGCGACATCGAACTGCTCGAACTGATTGCCGGCAACATCGGCACTTCCATCGAAGCCGCGCGCTATCGTCAACGCTTGCAGGAAGTGCTGGCCGAAACCCAGCAACTCAACGAAGAACTGCAAGTTCAGCAAGAAGAACTCAAGACTGCCAACGAAGAGCTTGAAGAACAATCAAGGGTTCTCAAGGAATCCCAGGCGCATCTGGAAACCCAGCAGGTCGAGCTGGAGCAGACCAACGAACAGCTTGCCGAACAGGCCCTGACTCTGGCCGAGCAACGCGATGCCATGGACCTGAAGAACACCGAACTCAATCAGGCCCAGGCCCAGCTCGAAGAGCGCGCCGAAGAGTTGCAGCGCTCTAGCAAGTACAAGTCCGAATTCCTCGCCAATATGTCCCACGAATTGCGCACGCCGCTGAACAGTTCGTTGATCCTGGCCAAGTTACTGGCGGAAAACCCGCAGGAAAACCTCAGCGCCGAACAGGTCAAATTCGCCGAGTCGATCTATTCGGCCGGTAATGATTTGCTGAACTTGATCAACGACATTCTCGACATCTCCAAGGTCGAGGCCGGCAAGCTGGATATGCGTCCGGAAAACACCAGCGTCGCCCGCCTGGTGGACGGTCTGCGCGGGATGTTCCAGCCATTGGCGACGGACAAGCAGCTGGATTTCCAGGTCGATGTGCAGCCCGGCGCACCGATGATGATTTTCACCGACCGCCAGCGTCTGGAGCAGGTGGTGAAGAATCTGCTGTCCAACGCGGTGAAGTTCACCGAGAAAGGCACGGTCAGCCTGACCGTCGCCAGCCAGCCCGGCGACGGCATTGCCTTTATCGTCCGCGATTCCGGGATCGGTATCGCACAAGAGCAGCAGGAAAGCATTTTCGAAGCGTTCCGCCAGGCCGACGGCACCACCAATCGCCGTTACGGCGGTACCGGGCTGGGCCTGTCGATTTCCCGTGATCTGGCGGCACTGCTCGGCGGTTCCATCAGCGTCACCAGCGAACCGGGGCAGGGCAGTGTGTTCACCCTGGTCTTGCCGCAGCAATACGTTGAACCGGGCGAGACGCCGGTCGAGCCGATGCAGGCCTCACCGGTTGCGATGGCGCCGAGAGCACCGGCGCCTGCCCTGGTGCCGCTGATCGCTGAAGTCGATATCCCGCGTTTCGACGATGATCGAGGCAAGGCACCTTTCACCACTCGCTGCATTCTGGTGGTGGAAGATGAGCCGAACTTCGCGCACATCCTCTACGATCTGGCCCACGAATTGGGTTATCAGTGCCTGGTGGCCCACGGCGCCGACGAAGGTTATGACCTGGCGAAGGAATACATTCCCGACGCGATCCTGCTGGACATGCGCCTGCCGGACCACTCTGGCCTGACCGTGTTGCAGCGCCTGAAGGAACACGCCGAAACCCGACACATCCCGGTGCACGTCATCTCGGTCGAAGACCGGGTCGAAGCCGCGATGCACATGGGCGCCATTGGTTACGCGGTCAAGCCGACCACCCGTGAAGAGCTCAAGGACGTGTTTGCCCGCCTCGAAGCGAAGCTGACCCAGAAGGTCAAACGCGTGCTGTTGGTGGAAGACGACGACTTGCAGCGCGACAGCATTGCCCGGTTGATCGGCGACGATGACATCGAGATCACTGCTGTCGGCCTCGCGCAGGATGCACTGGACCTGCTGCGCACCACCGTTTTCGACTGCATGATCATCGACCTGAAACTGCCCGACATGTTGGGCAATGATCTGCTCAAGCGCATGTCCACCGAGGACATCTGTTCGTTCCCGCCGGTGATCGTCTACACCGGGCGCAACCTCACTCGCGATGAAGAGACCGAACTGCGCAAGTATTCGCGCTCGATCATCATCAAGGGTGCGCGCTCGCCGGAGCGTCTGCTGGATGAGGTCACACTCTTTTTGCACAAAGTCGAATCGCGGTTGTCCCATGAACGGCAGACGATGCTCAAGACCGCGCGCAGCCGCGACAAGGTCTTCGAGGGTCGCAAAGTGCTGTTGGTGGACGACGATGTGCGCAACATCTTCGCCCTCACCAGCGCGCTGGAGCAAAAGGGCGCAATCGTGGTCATCGGCCGGAACGGTCGTGAGGCGATTGAAAGACTGAATGAAGTGGAGGACATCGATCTGGTGTTGATGGACGTGATGATGCCGGAGATGGACGGTTTCGAGGCGACGAGCCTGATCCGTCAGGACCCGCGCTGGCGCAAGCTGCCGATCATTGCGGTGACGGCCAAGGCCATGAAGGACGATCAGGAGCGCTGCCTGCAGGCCGGCTCCAACGATTACCTGGCCAAGCCCATCGACCTGGATCGCCTGTTCTCGCTGATTCGCGTGTGGTTACCGAAGATGGAACGCATTTAGTGGAACGCAATTATTCAGTGGAGCGAAGTAGCGAAATCGAATTGCGATTGTTGATCGAGGCGATCTACCTCAAATACAGCTACGACTTTCGTGATTATTCCGGCGCGTCGATCAAACGCCGCGTCCAGCATGCGTTGAGCCAGTTCGAGTGCGCGACCATTTCGGCGCTGCAGGAAAAGGTGCTGCACGATCCAACCGCGTTCATGCAGTTGCTGCAATTGCTGACGATCCCGGTCAGCGAGATGTTCCGCGACCCTTCGCACTTCCTCGCCATTCGCCAGGAAGTGGTGCCGCTGCTCAAGACCTACCCCTCGATCAAGATCTGGATCGCCGGTTGCAGCACCGGAGAAGAGGTGTACTCGATGGCGATTCTGCTGCGCGAGGAAGGTTTGCTCGATCGCACCATCATCTATGCCACCGACATCAATCCGCGCTCGCTGGACAAGGCCAAGCAGGGGATTTTCTCCATGGAGAATGTCCGGGCCTACACTCATAACTACCAGCAGGCAGGTGGCCAGCGTTCATTCGGCGACTACTACACGGCAGCGTATGGCTACGCGATTTTCGACAAGAGTTTGTGTGAGAACGTGACCTTCGCCGACCACAGCCTGGCGACGGACAGTGTCTTTTCAGAAACTCAATTAATTTCGTGCCGTAATGTTTTGATTTACTTCAATAAAAAACTCCAGGACAGGGCGTTTGGGTTGTTCCACGAATCCCTTTGTCATCGCGGTTTTCTGGTGCTGGGCAGCAAGGAAACCCCGGATTTTTCGGCCTTCGGCAACCAGTTCGAGCCGTTGGTCAAACAAGAACGGATCTACCGTAAATCATGAACAGTGCAGCGAAATTGCCTTCTGTGGAGGCTATCGTGATCGGGGCTTCGGCCGGTGGCGTGGAGGCGTTGCTGAGCATCCTCAGCCCTCTGCGCGAAGGCTTCGTGCTGCCGATCATCGTGGTGCTGCACCTGCCGGACGAGCGTCGCAGCCATCTCGCCGACGTGTTTTCCCGAAGAGTCGCCATGCGCGTTGTCGAGGCGCATGACAAGACGCTGATTGAAGCGGGCACGCTGTATTTCGCCACACCGGGCTATCACTTGTCGGTGGAACAGGACCGCAGCTTTTCCCTGAGCCTGGAAGACCGCGTGCATTATTCGCGGCCCGCCATCGACTTTCTGTTCTCGTCGGCGGCGGATGCCTACGGTCCCGCCCTGGCCGCCGTGCTGTTGACCGGCGCCAACCGCGATGGCGCCAGCGGCCTGGCCGAGGTCAAACAACGTGGCGGCCTGACCATCGTCCAGGATCCGAAAGAAGCCCAAGTCGCGACCATGCCCCTGGCGGCGCTGGATGTTCACCAGCCAGACCATGTTCTCCCTATCAACGACATCGGCCGTCTGCTTGTCGAGTTGGAACGAATAGCATGCTAAGTAACATCCAAGCCAAACTGCTGATTGTCGACGATCTGCCGGAGAACCTGTTGGCGCTTGAAGCGCTGATCAAACGCGAAGACCGCATCGTCTACAAAGCCTTGTCCGCCGACGAAGCCTTGTCGCTGCTGCTGCAACACGAATTCGCCATGGCCATTCTCGACGTGCAGATGCCTGGCATGAATGGCTTCGAACTGGCCGAATTGATGCGCGGCACGGAGAAAACCAAGAACATCCCGATTGTGTTCGTCAGCGCCGCCGGCCGTGAGCTGAACTATGCGTTCAAGGGCTACGAAAGCGGCGCCGTGGACTTCCTGCACAAGCCGCTGGATATCCACGCGGTCAAGAGCAAGGTCAACGTGTTCGTCGATCTGTTCCGCCAGAGCAAGGCCATGAAGCAACAGGTCGAAGCGCTGGAGCAGAGCCGCCGCGAGCAGGAAGCGCTGCTTAAACAGTTGCAGAGCACCCAGCTGGAACTGGAGCAGGCGGTGCGCATGCGCGATGACTTCATGTCCATCGTCGCCCACGAAGTGCGTACACCGCTCAACGGCCTGATCCTCGAAACCCAGCTGCGCAAGATGCACCTGGCGCGCGACAACGCCGCAGCGTTCACCCTGGAAAAGATGCACGCGATGGTCGATCGTGACGAACGGCAGATCAAAAGCCTGATTCGCCTGATCGAAGACATGCTCGATGTGTCGCGCATTCGCACTGGCAAGCTGTCGATCCGACCGACACGCTTCGATCTGTCGGCGCTGGTGCGCAACTTGTTACAAAATTTCGCCCCGCAGATCGATGCCGCCGAATCCTCGGTCACCCTGGACGCCGAGCATCCGGTGGAGGGCAATTGGGACGAATTTCGCATAGAACAGGTGATTTCCAACCTGCTGACCAACGCCTTGCGATACGGCGCGAAGAGCCCGATCACCGTGAAGGTGTACAGTGAGAGCGGTCAGGCGCGGGTGGACGTACGCGATCAGGGGATCGGCATTGGTGAAGAAAACCAGAAGCGTATTTTCCAGCAGTTCGAACGGGTTTCGGCCAAACACGCCGTCGCCGGACTGGGCCTGGGGTTGTTTATTTCAGAACAGATAGTGACCGCCCATGGCGGTACCATTACCGTCGAGAGCCGGATTGGCGAAGGCGCCTTGTTTCGCGTTTGTCTGCCGCTGTAGGAAAACAGCCATTTAAACGCAACCTCTGATCGACCTCACGGTCGTATCAGCAGCTATTGACCGAACAAAGGCTACCCATGAGTGAAGATGCACAAGATGTCGTACTGATCGTCGAAGATGACCCTTCGATCCTGATGGTGCTGTCGGCCTACCTGTCGGGTGAGGGTTACCGGGTATTGCAGGCCGAAAACGGCGAGCAGGCCTTCGAGATTCTGGCGAGCAAGCCGCATCTGGACATGATGATCACCGACTTCCGCCTGCCGGGCGGGATCTCTGGCGTGCAGATCGCCGAGCCCGCCGTGAAACTGCGACCGGAGCTCAAGGTGATTTTCATCAGCGGCTACCCGCAGGAAATCCGTGAGACCGACAGTCCGATCACGCGCACGGCGCCGATTCTGGGTAAGCCGTTTGATCTGGATGTGTTGCAGGAAATAATGCAGGACATGCTGTCCTGAGCATGGCTCGACAGGTTGTCCCGACCTTGTAGGAGCCGGCTTGCTGGCGATGGCGTATGTTCTGACACTGCGCGTTATCGTTCTTCGCGGGCGAGCCTCGCTCCTACAATGCTGCGTCGTGTTGCCCCGATCCTGTAGGAGCCAGCTTGCTGGCGATGGCGACCGCAAGATGAACAATGATTTAAAGCCCTTGCTGCAGGGCGGGATCATCCGGATTGAGCTGTTCGAGTTGCGCCAACAGAATCTGCACGTTTTGCAGTTGCCCGCTTTCTTTCCAGTAGTTGATCAACAACACCCGTGCCTTGCGGTCGGCCGGATGGCGCTGGACGATTTCCTGCAACTGTTTCTGCGCCGCTTCCAGCTCTTGTTCGCCGTGTAGCGTGGTGGCGAGGTCGTAGCGGTAATCCTTGTTGTCTGGTTCCAGCTCCACGGCTTTGGACAGGCCGAGCAGGGCGAACTCACTCTGTCCGTGATGCAGCAACCAGAGCCCCAGGGCATGTTGCAGGTAGGCAGAATCGGGTTGAGCCTTCAATTGTTTGGCCAATAGCAACCGGGCGGCTTCGCCTTGGCCCTGTTTGTCCAGCACCTCGATCTGCATCACCAGTGCCGGCAGATTGTCAGGCGCAAGGCGCAAAGTGTTCTCGAGCG
Organism: Pseudomonas sp. GM60; assembly: GCF_000282415.1. Lineage (NCBI taxonomy): Bacteria > Pseudomonadati > Pseudomonadota > Gammaproteobacteria > Pseudomonadales > Pseudomonadaceae > Pseudomonas > Pseudomonas sp. GM60. The sequence continues at coordinate 185,543 of NZ_AKJI01000030.1, read as the reverse complement.
CCTGTTGCGCCGCCTTGAATTCGCCGTTGTGCAAGTGCAGCCGGGCCAGCTGGTACTGGTTGTCCGCGCTGTCGGGCGCGCTCGTGAGCACTTGCTCCCACGCGTCGATCGCCTGCTGCAACGGACCAAAATACAAACCAAGGTCGTCCGGTGACAATCCAAGCAATGCGTTCACCGCGGCAAACCGCACGTTTTGTTCGCTGTCATCGAGCAACGGGCCCAACAGCAGGCTGCGCTGCCCGCTGGGGACTAAACCGCTGATGCTCTTGATCGCCGCGATGCGCACCTCGGCCACCGGGTGTTGCAGGTCTGCATCCGCCAGTTTCAAGGCAAGCGGACTGGGATAATTGGGCAGTTCGGCATGCAGCCAGACGCGGCGTTTGGGGGATATGTCAGGGCGACCCAACTGCTGATACAAAACCCGCGCGGCGCCCGGTTGCCCCGCCCGCGCCTGGTTCAGCGCTTCGCTGTAACCGCGCTTGATCGCCTCCGGCACTACGGGCGTTGTGCTGCGCAGCAACAGCCACGCAAGGCCGATGGCAAACAGGACACAGAAGCTGATGATCAGGTAGCGGCGGGACTGGGGCATGCAGGAATCCGGTAGCAGGCAAGCTTTTGCAAGGCTGCCAGCTTCGGTCAGGCCGGGCTGTGAGTCAAACCCTGAGGCCATTACGCGGCGAATAGTCAGTATTTTTCCTACAAGTGCTGTCGACACTGAAACCCTGTCGAGCCGCCGAAGCAGTGACTACGCTTGCTGGAGATGACCCGATGAGCGTTCCCATGCAACCGCTGCTTCAATACTTCAAGGCAATACTCAACCCAGGGCCAGGGGTGGTGTTGTTCGCCTTGAGAACCATCGCGGCCGGGCTGTTGACGCTGTACCTGGCGTTTCTGTTCGACCTCGACCAACCCAAGTGGTCGATCATGGCGGTGGTCATCGTCAGTCAGCCATTGGGCGGAATGACCCTGGCCCGCAGCTTCGGCCAAGTCATCGGCACCACATTCGGGGCCGTCGTCGCAGTGTTGATCATGGCGGTTTTTCCCCAGGCGCCGTTGCCTTTCATCGTTACCCTGGCCTTGTGGCAGGCGTTGTGTACCGCCGGCGGCACCTTATTGCGCTATACCAGTTCCCAGGCGTTTGTCTTGAGCGGCTACACCGCGGTGGTCGTGGCATTGCTGGCAGTACCTGATCAGGACGGCACGTTCCTGTTGGCCGTGACCCGCGTCACCGAAACCTTGCTGGCGGTGGCCTGCGTGTGTGTGGTCAGCCTGCTCACCGCGCGCCCGGAAACCGTGGCCCGGGACTATTTCGCCAAAATCGATCAAGTCATCAAGCTGCTGGCAACCCATGCCGCTGCGGTCATTCGTACCGAAGAAAACGAGGCTGACTTTCACCGTCGGCAGATGCAACTGTTGGGGGAAATCAGCGCCCTTGAAGGCGTACGCCGGCATTTGTATTTCGACGCGCCACGGTTACGCAGCGCCAATGGCCTCGTGCAGTTACTGGGCAATCAGCTCGTGTTACTGACCTCGCGGCTGACAGCGCTGCGTCACCAGCGAGAACTGCTGACCGAGCGTTGGCAAGGGGCATTACCCGAGGAAATCCAGCGTTTGCGCGCCGAAGAGCTGGCCTTCCTCGATCAACTGGCCCTGCAAGGGCGCTCGCTGTCGAGCGAGGCGCGGCGCCATTTCTCGGCGTTGCAACAGCGTTTCGATGATCAGGCCTACAAGGCTGAACAACTCACCGAGACAATGCCTGCCACGTTGCGTTCTCTAGCCTGGGCACTGCGCTGGGAACAAGCCCGGATGTTGGAGCAACTGGGGCAGATGCTGGAGCTGAGCGACGCGATCCAGGAAGAGCGTGCGGCCAGTTGCGTCTTTCGCGGCCAGGATAATCCGTTGCATCTGGACTATACGCTGGCGGCAATGAACGCAATCCGCGCCTTTACTGCATTGGTGGTGGCCGGGTTCATCTGGATCGAGACCGCCTGGGACGGGGCCCGGGGCGGGATGATTGTGGTAGGGATTCTCTGTTCGCTGATGGCGACTTTCCCTCGGCCATTACTGGCCAGCCAGAGCTTTGCCAGGGGGTTGGGTCTGTCGTTGGTGGTGTCGGCGCTCTACCTGTTCTTGCTGATTCCGATGATCAATGGCTTCGAACTGCTGGCCTTGCTGCTCGCGCCGTTGCTGTATGCCGTCGCGGTGGGGCTGTCGAGTCCGCCAACCACGGGCACCGGTATCGGCCTCGGATTGACGACGATGCTGTTGCTGGGCCCGCAAAACGTCGGCGTCGGGCAAAACACCGCAATTCAGTGGTTCGAGTTTGCCGGCGCCTATATCAGTGCCACCGCACTTGCACTCAGTGTCTATGCCCTGATCTTCCCGTTCCGACCCGTTTTGCGAATGCGTCGACTGTTCAATGAGAACTGCCAGCAGGTCTACGCTTTGCTGAAGACCCCGGCCACCGACGAGCAACAATTTGCGTTTGAAAGCCGCATGGTCGACCGCCTGACCATGATGTTGGGGTTGTTGCCGGCCATCAGTGACAAGCATTCCAGAGACCTGTTTGAAGTCAGCCTCGGGTGCATGGCACTGGGCGTGGCGTTGAATCAGCTCAGGCAACAGGCGCAAGACAACACGTTGCTCAGTACCGATCAATTGAACCGTTTGCTGGCGGCGGTCCGCGAGACAGGGCGATTGATTGCCGGGCGCGCCGGGATCGACCTTGAACGATTGCTGGAGAACCTGCATGTCCTGGGTGATGAAATGGACGACTTGCATCTGGACGTTCATGAACACCTGTGGTCGGTCTTCAGGATGCGCGTGGCGCTATTGATTGTGGTGTCGTTTCTGGAGCGATATCGCGCCTGGTTTCAACCCGCCGGACAGGAAGGAGACCCCATCCTTGCCCATTGATCTGGAAGTAGGCGGCGTCTATTTGCCGCCGATCGCGCAGGCGCTGTTGCTGGCCTTGCCGATTTTCCTGCTACTGGACTGGACCTTGCGCCGCCTCGGTGTATTGCGGTTCGTCTGGCACGAAGCCTTGTTCGAAGGTGCGTTGTACGCCTGCGTTTGCGCGACGCTGATTCTGGTGATGGGAGCCTGATGCCTTGAAGAAGATCCTTGCCCGGCTCACAACCGTGGCGGTGGTGCTGCTCGCCTTTGTGCTCGGCTGGTTCGCCTGGGAGCATTACACCCGCGCACCCTGGACTCGCGATGCACGGGTGCGGGCTGATGTGGTGACCTTGTCCGCCGATGTCTCGGGGCGCATTGTCACGCTGAGGGTTCAGGACAATCAGCATGTCGACAAGGGCCAGTTACTGCTGGAGATCGACCCGGCTCGCTACGTTCTCGCAGTGGAACATGCCAAGCGTTCGGTGGAGGTTTCGAAGGCCACTCTCGGCCAATCCGAAGCTACGATTGTCGCCAGCGAAGCGCTGCTGCGCCAGCGTCAGAGTGAAGAGCGCCGGCGGCGCACGCTCAAGCAACGCTTCGCGATTTCAGGCGAAGAATGGGAAAAGTCCAGTACAGAGGTGGCGGTAGCACAGGCTGAGTTGCTGCGTAACCAAGCCAACCTGGGGCTGGCGCAGGCCAATGTGCAATTGGCCGTCGCGGCCTTGACCCAGGCGGAACTGGATCTGCAGCGTACCCGGGTCGAAGCGCCCGTCAGCGGTTACGTCACCAACCTGCTGACCCGACAGGGCGACTATGCCGCGGCCGGGGGCGCATTGTTGGCGTTGGTGGACAGCGACTCGTTTTATGTCAGCGGCTATTTCGAAGAAACCAAGCTGCCGAGAATCGAGGAGGGTGATCGGGTCAGGATCGAATTGATGAGCGGCGAAACCTTCGGCGGCACGGTGCAAAGTATTGCCTTCGCCATCGCTGACCGCGAGAACCTGCCGGGCGGCCGCCTGTTGGCCAATATCAACCCGAGTTACACCTGGGTCAAACTGGCGCAACGGGTGCCGGTGCGGATCAGGATTGACGCTGACTATGCCGGCAAGGACAAATTGCGGGCCGGGACAACAGCCACAGTGACCGTGCAGGAAACCCGCAATTCTCAAGATCGCCGCTAGCCCCTGTGTGAGCGGGCTTGCCCGCGATGAGGGCCTTCCCGGCGCGAAAAAACTTCAGTTCAAACCCAGTTTTCCACGCAACGTCGACAAATCCTCAGCCAAAGTATTCACCGGCCCGACCAGCGCTTTACGGTCGTTGTCTTTCACTTTGTCATAGGTCTCAAAACCGCCGTCCTTGGTTTTGTACTTCGCCAGCGTCTTGTTCACCGTGGCGAAGTTTTTGTCGACCTTGGCAATGAACGCCGCGTCCTGCTTCTCGATCTGCGGACGGAACAGGTCGACTATTTTCTTGGCGCCGTCGATGTTGCCCTGGAAGTCATACAGGTCGGTGTGGCTGTAACGATCCTCTTCGCCGGAGATCTTGGTGGCGGCGACTTCTTCCAGCAGCGCCGCCGCGCCGCCCACCACTTTTTCAGGCGGGAAGGTCAGGCCGGCCACGCGGGTTTGCAGGTCCTTGACGTCTTTGTTCAAGCCATCGGCCAGTTCGCCCAGGCCCTTGGTGCTCTTCTCGGAGAACAGCGAGTATTCGATGCGGTGGAAACCGGTGAAGTCTTCAGCTTTCACGCCTTTTTCGTGGTCGTCGACGCGGGAGTCGATGGAGGCGTCGAGGTCACTGAACAGCTCGGCAATCGGCTCGATCGATTCGTAGTAAACCCGGGTCGGCGGGTAGAGTTTTTGCGCGGTGGCCAGATCACCTTTCTTCACCGCATCGGTGAATTTCTGAGTGTGGCTGGCCAGTTCGTCCAGTTGCTCGGTGACGTAGATCTTGTAATCCGAAATCGGCCCCACCAGTTCCAGCGGCGCCGTCGCCGCGAAAGCCGAAAACGGGGTGTTGAGCAAACCAAGGGTCAGCAATAACGCGAGTGGCGACTTTTTCATGGGACGGTTCCGTGTTGGGGGTTGGTTAGGCGGTGGCTTTTGTTTGTGTGGCGTTGAGCAGTGAGCGACCGATGAAATCCTGGTCGCCCGTCACACCCGGCAGGGTGAAGAAGTACCCGCCGCCGACCGGCTTGAGGTATTCCTCGAGCGGCTCGCCGTTGAGCCGGGTTTGCACGGTGATGAAGCCTTTTTCCAGGTCGGCCTGGTAGCAGATGAACAGCAAGCCCATGTCCAGCTGACCGTTCTTGTTCACGCCGTTGGAGTAGTTGAACGGCCGGCGCAGGATCAGGTTGGCCTGACTCGCGGCGGTGCGCGGGTTGGCCAGACGGATGTGCGCGTCGAGCTTGGTCAGCTTGCCTTCCGGGTCCTTGGCGTAATCCGGAACCTCGGTTTCGTGGGCACCGCCCATGGGGGCGCCGGTGCTTTTGACCCGACCGAGAATGCTTTCCTGCTCCTGCAACGGCGTGCGGTCCCAGCGTTCGACGAAATTGCGGATGATCCGCACCGCTTGATAGCTGCCATTGATGGCCCACGCCGGTTCGTCGCTGCCGGGCTGGACCCAGACGATGCGATCCATGGCCTTGGCGTCATTGGAGTCGGGGTTGGCCGAGCCGTCGCGAAAACCCAGAAAGTTACGCGCACTCTGCGCCGGCACACCGGGTTTCACTGGTGCCTGGGGCGGTACGCTGCCTTCCTGTTTCCAGCGCACCAGCAGCAAGTCCGGCAGGTTCTTCACGATGTCGCGCAGGGCGTGGATGTTGGTGTCGGTGGTGTTGGAGCAGAACTGCAAACTCAGGTCGCCGTGGCAGCAATCGGCTTCCAGCGCATCGTTGGGGAAACCGACCATGCGGATGAGCCGTTTCGGTTTGGCGTTGGCCAGGCCGAAGCGTTCGTCGAACAACGATTCACCCACCGAGACGGTGATGGTCAGGTTGTCCGGCGTGACCACCGGGCCAAGAATCCCTGAATCCACTGGCGGCAGTTTCGGATCGACCTGCGCCACCGGGCCGCCCTTCATCAGGAACGCGATGCGCTCATTGAGCGTGCGGAACAGCCGTTCAAGGTCTTCGCGGTCACTGGCCAACACATCAAACGACACCAACATGCCCGACGCCGGGCGCGGGGTGACGATGCCGCTTTGGTGCTGGCCGTGGAAGTCGTGGTGGTCTTCGGTCCGGTCGCTGCTCGGTGCTTCGGTGACTTGCGCCGGGCTGGCGGCCATGGCCGGGCAGCTCAATGCCGAAGCGGCCAACGCCACACCGGTGGCGCCCATGCCCATCAATACCCGGCGACGCTGGAAGTTGAATTGCTCTGAATCGTTCATCTGAATGTCGTCTTCTGCTACAGGCCGGAAAGGCCAAGGGCGGGATCGATTCCATCGAGTGCATCGGCCAGTGCCTTGGCCTTGTCGGCGATCTGTTTGCGTTGTGTGGCGCCGACCGTGTCGTAGCTCGCAAAGCCGTCCTTGACCTTGAAACCGTTGAGTTCGGCATCAAGGCTGGCGACAGCGCTGTCGATGGTTGGCAGCAGTTCGGCGGCGGACTTGGTCAGCAGCGGACGCAACAGGTCGACGACTTTGCGGGCAGCTTCGAGGTTGCCGGCGAAACCGTTCAAGTCGGTGTGGCTGTAGCGTTCTTCTTCACCGCTGCTGGCGCGTACATCGCCGAGGTTATTGAGGTTGCGCACCACGATGCTGACCAGTTGTTCCGGGGGCAGCGATTGCGCGAGCAGTTGTTGCTTGAGCGTGGTGACGTCGGTCAGCAGCTGTTGGGCTACCGGTGTCAGGCCGTCGAGGTTGCGTTGCTGGAACAACGCATATTCCAGGCGATGGAAGCCCGCGAAGCCGGGGTCCTGCTCGCGCTTTTCAAAGTAATCGGCACGGGCGTTGATGGTGTTGTCCAGTTCCGCCAGGCGTTGCGTGGCCGGGGCAATGCGTTGGTAGGCACTGCGCGCCGGGACGTACAACGCTTGCGCCTGACTCAGTTCACCGGCTTCGATGGCTTGTTCAAGCGCGGTGACGGCTTTGATGAGCGCGGTACTTTGGCTGCTCAGGTAAACGCGGAATTCCGACAACGGCCCGACGAAAGCCACCATCGACGGCTTGGCCTTGGCCGCGGCATCGGACTCCGCGGTTGGTGTCACGTGCAACGTGCCACGCGGGTTGCTCAGCAGGCCGCAGGTGATCGCGTAATCGCCGGGCAACAGGTTGGCGTTGATCACCTGACTCAGGCCAGGCGCGATGTTTTCCCGTTCTTCGACCACCAGCACGCCGTCAAGGATTTCCCATTCAACGGCGCGATCCGAGCGGTTGACGATGCGGAAACTGGCGCGACCGGCCGGCACCGTCAACGCGTTCGGTTCGCAGCTGTGGGGGTGAATGGTCACCAGCACTTCGTCATGGTTGGCCTGGCGTTTGGCCGAGGCCATTTTCGAGGCGTAATAGAACAGGCCGCCGGCGGCGATCATCACGATCACCGAACCGGCCACCGCCCAGCGCAAGGCACGGGGAGGGGAGGCCTGAGGAGGGGCTTGATTTGACATGGATGCCCTTACTGACTGGAAAAAATGCATTGGCGCACGCCCCTGTAGGAGCGAGCCTGCTCGCGAAAAAGCCACAGGCGCCGCTGGGCATCTGGTTTTACGCGTTATCGTTAACGACCATCGCGAGCGGGCTCGCTCCTACAGAGGGCAGGTGGCGCCGGGAGAAAAAACATCACCAGCGCCACCAGCAGGTAAATCAGATAAGCGCCGAGGGTGCTGACGGTGGGCGCGTCCTGGTAGCCGAACATCCCGGCCAGCACCGAGCCCAGCGGGCCATCCATTGGCAGCGTGGCGCTGAAGTCGAACAACACGGTTTGCAGCTGATTCCACACCCCGGCCTCATGCAGAGCCTGTACCGAGTTGGCGAGAATGCCGGCGGCCACTACGAGGATGAACAGCCCGGTCCAGCGAAAGAACGCGCCGAGGTTCAGGCGCATGCTGCCGGTGTAAATGAGGAAGCCAACGATGATCGCCAGAATCAGGCCGAGCAGGGCACCAATCGGTGCCGCCGGGCCTTCGCTTTGCTGGAACACCGCGAGCAGGAAAAACACCGTTTCCAGGCCTTCCCGAGCGACGGCGAAAAACACCATGGCGATCAGCGCCGTGACCTGATGCTTAGAGCCAGTCAGCGCCTGATCGAGGGAGACGTGCAGCGAATGCTTGATCGAGCGCGCCACCTTGCGCATCCAGAACACCATGGAACTGAGGATGCCGACCGCCACCAGGCCGACCACGCCTTCAAACAGTTCCTGTTGTTTCTGCGGGAACTCAGCGCTGACCAGTTCCAGGCCGCCGCCCACCAGTAGGGCCAGTGCCGCAGCGAGAAACACACCAATCCAAACGGCCGGCATCCACTGGCCACGACCGGTTTGCTTGAGGTAGCTGGCGATGATGCCGACGATCAATGCGGCCTCGATGCCTTCGCGCAGCATGATCAGAAAAGGAACAAGCATTCAGCACCGTCGTGGAATTAGATAGGGTGCTAATTTGTAACATAATGACACTCATTCCCAAATGCTAATAGTTGACATTTACCTGAACCTAACCTGAACAACCCTCAACATCACCCATATCCCCTGTGGGAGCGGGCTTGCTCGCGAAGAGGCAATGTCAGTCACTATGGATGTTGAATGACACACCGCCTTCGCGAGCAAGCCCGCTCCCACAAGGGATCTGCGCCAAGCGGACGGCTGCGCTACTATGCCCTCCACTCAAACAACAGGGCACACCCCGCGCAATGTCGGAAAAAGACACCATTTCCATTCAACTGGTGCGTGAAGCGCTGTTGCAAAGTTGCGCCCCTGGCGCGGCCACCGATGAGGTGTTGAACAAGGTCGGTATCGATCCGGCGCTGCTGGAGTCCGCCGTTGCCCGCGTCCCGGCCACGGCCTATGCGCGTTTGTGGCGGTTGCTGGCCCGACGTGGCGACGATGAGTTTTTTGGCATGGACCCGCGCAAGCTCAAATCCGGCAGCCTGGAGTTCCTGTGCCGCTGCTCGATGGTCCAGCCGAGCCTGGCCGCCGGCCTGACTTCGGGGCTGGGGTTTCTGTCGTTGATGCTCGAATACCTGCCCGCGCAGCTGGTTCGTCAGCAAAGTCTCGCGGAAATCGTCTTGCTGGAAGACGACCAGGACCCTCGCCGCGCGTTCACCTATTTCACCTACTGGATGATCGTTCACGGCGTTGCGTGTTGGCTGGCCGGGCGGCGGATTCCGATTCTGGCCATCGAGTTGCGCTGCCCGGAACCGGATTTCTGTGATGACTATCAGGTGATGTTTTCCGAGAACCTGCGTTTCGACCGGCCACGCACCCGAATGATTTTTTCGGCCGATTGCCTGGATCTGCCGATCAAGCGCAGCGCGGAAGAGCTCAAGCGCTTCCTGGCCCATGCGCCGGCCAATATTCTGGTCAAGTACCGCGACCCGGAGAGTCTGGCGAGTCGGATCAAGCACGATTTGCGGCAATTGCCCGCCGAGCAGTGGCCGGAAACCGAACCTCTGGCACAGCAACTGTGCATGTCGGCCTCGACCTTGCGTCGGCGGCTGGCGGAGGAGGGGCAGACCTATCAAGGCCTCAAGGACAGCGTACGCAAGGAACTGGCCATTGTCTGGCTGGCGGAGCCGAGTATCAGCTTCGCCGAAATCGCCACGCGGCTGGGGTTTGCCGATGCGAGCTCGTTCTACAAGGCGTTTCGCAAATGGTCGGGGTCGAATCCGGGGCACTATCGGAGTTTGATTCTGACCGAGGCCGACTGATCCGGATTTTGTATTGATGCAGCTGACCTCTTCGCGGGCAAGCCTCGCTCCTACAGGATTAACACTGAACCTGTAGGAGCGAGGCTTGCCCGCGAAGGCGTCAAACCAGGCGCCACATCTGCTGGATCTTGGCCAAACCAGTCAGACAACTTGATAGCTTTGACCATTGCCCCACCCCCCGCGCAGAGCGAGTATTTCCCTGTTGGTTACGCTTCCCCCAACCTAATAAAAATACCGAGGGATTCTGGCAATGCGCGATTACTTGTCTGCCACGTCACAGTTCAATTATCAGCACACCGTCGACGCCGCACTCGCGGGTAACCTGACGGCCCTCAATGCCTGTGTCGAGTGTTGCGACCGGCATGCGTTGCCAGGTCGCATCGCGCTGTTCTGGGAAGGTCGCGACGGTTCCAGCTCTACGTACACCTTCAGCGACTTGCAGGACAAGGCTGCACGTTTCGCCAATTTCCTGCTGGCGCAGGGCGTAAAAAAAGGCGACAAGGTCGCCGGCCTGCTGCCGCGCAATATCGAATTGTTGATCACCGTGTTCGCCACCTGGCGCATCGGCGCGGTGTATCAGCCGCTGTTCACCGCGTTCGGCCCCAAGGCCATCGAACATCGCTTGAGCAGCTCCGGCGCCAAAGTGGTGGTGACCGACGCGGTCAATCGCTCGAAACTCGCTGAAGTCGCCGACTGCCCGACCATCGTCACCGTCGGCGGTGCAAAAGGCCAGGGCATCGTCCGTGGCGATTTCAGTTTCTGGGCCGAACTGGCCAACTATTCCGCTGACTGCGAACCGGTGCTGCTGACCGGCGAAGACCCGTTCCTGCTGATGTTCACCTCTGGCACCACCGGCCCGTCGAAAGCGCTGTCGGTGCCGCTCAAGGCAATCGTCGCGTTCGAGAGCTACACCCGCGACGCCGTGGACCTGCGCCCTGAAGACGCGTTCTGGAACGTCGCCGATCCGGGTTGGGCCTACGGCATCTATTTCGGCGTCACCGGGCCGATGGCGATGGGGCATCCGATCACCTTTTACGATGGCCCGTTCACCCTCGAAAGCACCTGCCGGGTGATCAACAAATACGGCATCACCAACCTCACTGGCTCACCGACCGCCTATCGTCTGTTGATCGCCGGTGGCGATGAGTTCGCTAAGTCGATCAAAGGCAAGCTGCGCATCGTCAGCAGCGCCGGCGAGCCGTTGAACCCGGAAGTGATCCGTTGGTTCGCCGACAACCTCGGCGTGGTCATTCACGACCATTACGGCCAGACCGAATTGGGCATGGTCCTGTGCAACCACCACGGCCTCGATCATCCGATCCACATGGGCGCCGCCGGTTTTGCTTCGCCGGGCCACCGCATCGTGGTGCTGGACGAGGAGTACAAGGAACTGGGTGTCGGCCAACCCGGCATCCTCGCCATCGACCGCACTCAGTCGCCAATGTGCTGGTTCAACGGCTACGAAGGCGCACCGACCAAAGCCTTCGTCGGCAACTATTACCTGAGCGGCGACACCGTCGAGTGGAACCCGGACGGCAGCATCAGCTTCGTCGGCCGCAGTGACGACGTGATCACCACCTCCGGCTACCGTGTCGGCCCGTTCGACGTGGAAAGTGCATTGATCGAACACCCGGCCGTCGTCGAAGCCGCGGTGGTGGGCAAACCCGATCCGGAGCGCACCGAACTGGTCAAAGCCTTCGTCGTGCTCAGCGCGCAATACCGCGCCGCGCCGGAGTTGGCCGAAGAGCTGCGCCAACATGTGCGCAAACGTCTGGCCGCGCACTCTTACCCACGTGAAATCGAATTTGTCAGCGAGTTGCCGAAAACCCCAAGCGGAAAATTGCAGCGCTTTATCTTGCGCAACCAGGAAATCGCCAAGGCTCAAGAGGCCGCAGCGAAGAACGTTTCAGCTTGAATCCAAGGAAACAATGATGCAGATCGAAAACAAGGTTTTTCTCGTCACCGGCGGTGCCTCCGGGCTCGGCGCGGCCACGGCTGAAATGCTGGTCGCTGCCGGCGCCAAAGTAATGCTGGTGGACATGAACGCCGAGGCGGTCGCGGCCCAGGCTGAACGTCTCGGCGCGCAAAGCGTGGTCGCGGACATCAGCAACGAAGCGGCGGCGGAAGCGGCGGTGCAGGCCACGGTCAAGGCCTTCGGTGGCCTGAACGGTTTGGTCAACTGCGCCGGCATCGTGCGTGGCGAGAAGATCCTCGGCAAAAACGGTCCGCATGCTCTGGCCAGTTTCAGCCAGGTGATCAACGTCAACCTGATCGGCAGCTTCAACATGCTGCGTCTGGCGTCGGCGGCCATCGCCGAAACCGAACCGGATGCCGATGGCGAGCGCGGTGTGATCATCAACACGGCTTCCGCCGCAGCCTATGACGGCCAGATCGGCCAGGCGGCCTATGCGGCATCGAAAGGCGCGATTGTCAGCCTGACCTTGCCGGCGGCTCGTGAACTGGCGCGCTTCGGTATCCGTGTGATGACCATCGCTCCGGGCATTTTCGAGACGCCGATGATGGCCGGCATGACCCCGGAAGTCCGCGATTCCCTTGCCGCTGGCGTGCCGTTTCCACCACGTTTGGGCAAACCGGCCGAGTACGCGCAGCTGGTCAGGCATATCATTGATAACAGCATGCTCAATGGCGAGGTGATCCGTCTTGACGGTGCCTTGCGCATGGCCGCCAAGTAAGGAGGATTTGTCATGACCCTTTCCCACGATCCAATCGTTATCGTCAGCGCCGTCCGTACCCCGATGGGCGGTTTCCAGGGCGAACTGAAAAGCCTGACTGCACCGCAATTGGGTGCCGCCGCGATTCGCGCCGCCGTTGAACGCGCCGGTGTTGCGCCGGACGCGGTTGAAGAAGTGCTGTTTGGCTGCGTGCTGCCCGCCGGCCTCGGCCAGGCCCCGGCGCGCCAGGCCGCACTGGGCGCCGGGCTGGATAAATCGACCCGCTGCACCACGCTGAACAAGATGTGCGGTTCCGGTATGGAAGCGGCCATCCTGGCTCATGACATGCTGCTCGCCGGCAGCGCCGATGTGGTGGTGGCGGGTGGCATGGAAAGCATGTCCAACGCGCCATACTTGCTGGACCGCGCCCGCAGCGGTTATCGCATGGGCCATGGCCGTGTGCTCGACTCCATGTTCCTCGACGGCCTGGAAGACGCCTACGACAAGGGCCGCCTGATGGGCACGTTCGCCGAAGATTGCGCTGAAACCAACGGCTTCAGCCGCGAAGCGCAGGATGCGTTTGCCATCGCTTCGACCACCCGCGCGCAGCAGGCGATCAAGGACGGCAGCTTCAAGGACGAGATCGTGCCGGTGACCGTGACCGTCGGCAAAGAGCAAGTCGTCATCAGCAATGACGAGCAGCCACCAAAAGCCAAACTGGACAAGATTGCCTCGCTGAAACCAGCCTTCCGCGAAGGCGGCACGGTGACGGCGGCCAACTCCAGTTCGATTTCTGACGGTGCGGCGGCGCTGGTGCTGATGCGTCGTTCCGAAGCGGACAAGCGCGGCCTGAAACCGCTGGCGGTGATCCATGGCCACGCGGCATTCGCCGACACGCCGGGCCTGTTCCCGGTGGCACCGATCGGCGCGATCAAGCGGCTGATGAAGAAAACCGGCTGGTCGTTGAATGACGTGGATCTGGTGGAAGTCAACGAAGCCTTCGCCGTGGTCGGCATGGCAGCGATGACCCATCTGGAAATCCCTCACGAGAAACTCAACGTGCACGGCGGCGCGTGCGCCTTGGGCCACCCGATCGGTGCGTCCGGCGCGCGGATCCTCGTGACCCTGCTCTCGGCCCTGCGCCAGAAAGGCCTGAAACGCGGCGTTGCGGCGATCTGCATCGGCGGCGGCGAAGCCACGGCGATGGCCGTGGAATGCCTGTACTGAAACCAACGCAAAACCCTGTAGGAGCGAGCCTGCTCGCGATGGACGTTAACGATGACGAGGGCTGCCCGGATAAACGCGGTGCCCTGAAGTTCTTCGCGAGCAAGCTCGCTCCTACAGGGAATGCGATTCTTTTTTTAAGGACTGGTCATGATTCCCAATGACGAACAACTGCAGATCAGCGAAGCGGCCCGGCAGTTTGCCCAGGAACGGCTGAAACCGTTCGCCGCCGAATGGGACCGTGAGCACCGTTTCCCCAAGGAAGCCATCGGCGAAATGGCTGAACTGGGCTTCTTCGGCATGCTGGTGCCCGAACAGTGGGGCGGGTGCGACACCGGTTACCTGGCCTACGCCATGGCCCTGGAAGAAATCGCCGCCGGCGACGGCGCCTGCTCGACCATCATGAGCGTGCACAACTCGGTCGGTTGCGTGCCGATCCTCAACTACGGCAACGACGACCAGAAAGAACGCTTTCTCAAACCGTTGGCCAGCGGTGCAATGCTTGGCGCTTTCGCCCTGACCGAACCGCAGGCCGGCTCCGATGCCAGCGGCCTGAAAACCCGTGCGCGCCTGGAAGGCGATCATTACGTCCTGAACGGATGCAAACAGTTCATCACCTCCGGGCAGAACGCCGGCGTGGTGATCGTGTTTGCAGTGACGGACCCGAGCGCCGGCAAACGCGGGATCACCGCACTGATCGTGCCGACCGATTCACCGGGCTATAAAGTCGCCCGCGTCGAAGACAAACTCGGCCAGCATGCGTCCGACACCTGCCAGATTCTGTTCGAAGACGTCAAAGTGCCGGTGGCCAACCGCTTGGGCGAGGAGGGCGAAGGCTATCGAATTGCCCTGGCCAACCTCGAAGGCGGTCGCGTCGGTATTGCTTCGCAATCGGTGGGCATGGCCCGAGCCGCGTTTGAAGCGGCGCGGGATTACGCCCGTGAGCGCGAGAGCTTCGGCAAACCGATCATCGAGCATCAGGCCGTCGCGTTCCGCCTCGCGGACATGGCGACCCAGATCGCCGTCGCCCGGCAAATGGTGCATTACGCCGCCGCGCTGCGTGACAGCGGCAAACCGGCGTTGGTCGAAGCGTCCATGGCCAAACTGTTCGCCTCGGAAATGGCCGAAAAGGTCTGCTCTGCTGCATTGCAAACCCTCGGCGGTTACGGTTACCTGAACGACTTCCCGCTGGAGCGGATCTACCGCGACGTGCGGGTATGCCAGATCTACGAAGGCACCAGCGATATTCAGCGCATGGTCATTTCGCGCAGTCTTTAAGAAGGAGTCCATTGTGAGTTACGAAACGATTTTGCTGGAAATCCATGGCCGTGTCGGCCTGATCACCCTGAACCGTCCGCAGGCGCTGAACGCGTTGAACGCGCAGATCGTCAGCGAACTGAACCACGCCCTCGATGGCCTGGAAGCCGATTCGAACATCGGTTGCATCGTGCTGACCGGCTCGAAAAAAGCCTTCGCCGCCGGTGCCGACATCAAGGAAATGGCCGAGCTGACCTACCCGCAGATCTACCTCGACGATCTGTTCAGCGACAGCGACCGCGTGGCCAACCGCCGCAAGCCGATCATCGCTGCTGTGAACGGGTTTGCCCTGGGCGGTGGTTGTGAACTGGCGTTGATGTGCGACTTCATCCTGGCCGGCGATAACGCCCGGTTCGGCCAACCGGAAATCAACCTCGGCGTGCTGCCGGGCATGGGCGGCACCCAGCGCCTGACTCGCGCCGTCGGTAAGGCCAAGGCGATGGAAATGTGCCTGAGCGGGCGTTTGATCGATGCGGTTGAAGCGGAGCGTTGCGGGATCGTCGCGCGGATCGTGCCAGCGGATGAATTGCTGGAAGAAGCGCTGAAAGTCGCCGCGCTGATCGCCAAGAAGTCGTTGCCGATTGCGATGATGGTCAAGGAAAGCGTCAACCGCGCCTTCGAAGTCAGCCTGTCGGAAGGCGTGCGCTTTGAGCGTCGGGTGTTCCATGCGGCGTTTGCGACGCAGGATCAGAAGGAAGGGATGGCGGCGTTTATTGCCAAGCGTGAGGCGGACTTCGTCGGTAAGTAATGCGGTGTCCTGACGGACGCCATCGCGAGCAGGCTCGCTCCCACATTCGACCAGGTTTCTTCAGGAGAAATGCGGTCAAGTGTGGGAGTGAGCCTGCTCGCGATGCTTTTTCAGCGTCCTTGAAATGCATTGAAAGAATTCAGCGAAGCAGGGCCATCACTCCGCCCGTATCCGATCCCATGTACCTCGACTATGGTGAATTTGCCCGGACGCTAACCGAGGCTTCAGGACGAAGCCGTCGTTTCAGGCTCAATCACTTTATTCGAGGTTTACATGAGCATTTGTCATTTTGTGCACGCCCAGTGCGGTACGCCGGTATCGCACGTTCCCCAAGGTTATGTTCTGGCCAACGAGCCCATGAAAGACGACATCGTCTATTGGCCGCAAACCCCCAACACAGCCTTGTTGGTGACCCGACGAACCGTTGTGATTGAGGAAGACGGCACGACATCGGTGTTCTTCGCGGTGCAGGAAATGCCGTCCAGCGAACCCGATTTGAGCGTGGCAATTCAGACCGTACGTGCCACAACGTCGGTGGTTTAAACCAATAACGCCTTCGCTGTAGGAGCGAGCCTGCTCGCGAAAAACCTGAGAGCACCGCGGTGTTTCAGGTTCCCCGCGTCATCGTTGACGACCCTCGCGAGCAAGCTTGCTCCTACACGGTGTCACACCAAATAGTTTTTCAGTTCGCGGGCAATCACCATCCGCTGAATCTCGCTCGATCCTTCATAAATCTGCGTGATCCGCGCATCCCGGTAGTAGCGCTCCACCGGGTAATCCTCCAGATACCCGTACCCGCCATGGATCTGCATCGCCGAGGAGCAGACCTTTTCAGCCATTTCCGAGGCAAACAGCTTGGCCTGCGAAGCCTCCGACAGACACGGCTTGCCCGCGCTGCGCAACCGCGCGGCATGCAGGATCATCAACCGTGCAGCGTTGAGTTGCATGTGCATGTCGGCCAGCATATTGGCGATGCTCTGGTGCTCGATGATCGGCTTGGCGAACTGCACGCGATCACGGGAGTAGGCCAGTGCCGCTTCGAACGCGGCACGCGCGATGCCCAAGGCCTGCGCGGCGATGCCGATGCGTCCGCCTTCGAGGTTGGAGAGGGCGATGGCCAGGCCTTTACCGCGTTCACCCAACAGATTGGCTTCGGGGATGGTGCAGTTGCTCAGGGTGACTGCGCAGGTATCGGACGCGCGAATGCCCATCTTGTGTTCAGTGCGATCAACGATGAAACCGGCGGTATCGGTCGGCACCAGAAACGCCGAGATACCACGCTTGCCCAGGTCCGGATCGGTCACGGCAAACACAATCGCCAGTTTCGCCCGTTTACCGTTGCTGACGAATTGCTTGGCGCCGTTGATCACCCACTGACCGTCGCGCAGTTCGGCGCGGGTGCGCAGGTTATGCGCCTCGGAACCGGCTTGCGGCTCGGTCAGGCAGAAGCAGCCGATGGCCTTGCCGCTGGCCAGATCCGGCAACCAGGTCTGTTTCTGTTCGTCGGTGCCGTAGTTCATGACCGGCCCGCAACCCACGGAATTGTGGATGCTCATCAGTGCGCCCGTGGCGCCGTCGCCGGCGGAAATCTCTTCCACCGCCAGGGCGTAGGCGACGTAATCGACATAAGTGCCGCCCCATTCCTCGGGCACCACCATGCCCAGCAGACCCAGCTCGCCCATCTTCGCCACCAGACCGTCATCGATCCAGCCGGCCTTTTCCCAGGCTTGCGCATGGGGCGCGATTTCGCCACGGGCAAAGTCCCGGGCCATGTCGCGGATCATGACTTGCTCTTCGCTCAATTCGATATCGTGCATGGCTCAGCTCCCACTCCGGTCAAACCCTGTGAAAAAACTCGCGACATGTGCGGCGTCCAGCGCCTGCAAGGTCGGCGGGTTCCAGCGCGGGGTCTTGTCTTTGTCGATCAGCAAGGCGCGCACGCCTTCGATCAGGTCGCCGCGCTCGAACCACTGACGGTCCAGGTGCAGCTCCAGGGCAAAACAGTCTTCCAGACTCAGGTGCCGACCGCGCCGCAGCATTTCCAGGGTCACGCCCATGGCCAGCGGTGAACGGCTTTGCAGCAGGTCGGCGGTGGTGGTCGCCCATTCATGGCTGTCGGCAACCGTGACGTCGCGCAGTTGTTCAACAATACCCGGCACATCGGGCAGGGCGAAGAAGTGATCGATAGCCGGGCGCAGCGCTTCCAATGGCGCGTCCGGCAGTTGCTGCACGGCGAGTCGGGCCAGCAGGCCTTGCAGGTCCTTGAGCGGCGTGTCGTGCCATTCCAGCTGATCGAGTTTTTCGTCCAGCGTCGCCAGTTTGCTGCTGTCCAGATACCAGTCGGCCAGGCCGCAATAGAGCGCATCCGCCGCACGGATCTGCACGCCGCTGACGCCCAGGTAGATCCCCAGTTCACCGGGGATGCGCGGCAGGAAGTAGCTGCCACCGACGTCCGGGAAATAACCGATGGCCACTTCCGGCATCGCCAGGCGGCTTTTCTCGGTGACCACACGTAAATCGGCGCCTTGCACCAGGCCCATGCCGCCACCCAGGACGAAGCCGTCCATCAGGGCGAGAACCGGTTTGCGGTAATGGTGAATCGCGAGGTCGAGGGCGTATTCCTCGACGAAGAAGTCTTCGTGCAGGGTGTCGCCGTTTTTGAAGCTGTCATACAGCGAGCGGATGTCGCCGCCGGCACAAAAGGCTTTTTCGCCGGCACCGCGCAAGACCACCGCGTGAATGTTCGAATCCTGCGCCCAGGCGTCGAGTTGACGCTGCAGATTGCGCACCATGTCGAGGGTAATGGCGTTGAGGCCGGCGGGGCGGTTGAGGGTCAGGTGACCGATGTGGTTGCGAACCTCGGCCAGCACGTCGTTTTGCGTGGCATCCATGGACGAAGTCCGCGGAGAAGAAACCTGAGCAGTCATCACTAACTCCCTGCTTTTATTGTTCTTTATAGAGAAGCTCGCGCGCGAGCGATGCTGGATCGTAACAGTGCAAATTTGCCTAGTACAACCCGGATATGTGCAGGTCTCGTGTGCATTTTTGTAATAGCGCTGAAGGATTTCCCTCTCAAGACCACCGCGGGCCGCGCTCACGACCGAATCGGCTGTGAAAACAGCCTTATCAGCGCAATCGGGGCGTCTGGAGCGGCCCTTACGACACCTGCAACAGGTTATCTGTTGGCATTCTGGCCGTGCTTTTGAAGCCGTCTGTGCCGAGGGTTTCAGGCTGGAGGCCGCAACGTGCGGCCCCTCGAACAAAACAATAAGAACGCTGTTGCGGCTCGCGCCGCACCGACTCTCTGTTCCTGCCCAAAAAGGCGGTCCGGTTCGCCAGGCCGCGATAACTCCAAACAAATCGGGACTCAAGAAGATGAATATCAAATGGCTGACTTTGCCGACACTCGCGCTGCTGTGCTGCACCACCGGCGCCCATGCCAAGGAATGGAAAGAGCTGCGATTCGGCGTCAACCCAAGCTACCCGCCTTTTGAGTCAACCACCGCCGATGGCGGCGTGCAGGGCTTTGGCGTGGACCTGGGCAACGCGATCTGTGCCGAGCTGAAACTGACCTGCGTGTGGGTCAGCAATGATTTCGACGGGCTGATTCCAGCCCTCAAGGCCGGCAAGTTCGACGCCATCGAATCGTCGATGACCGTGACCGAGCCGCGCAAAAAGCAGATCGACTTCACCGACCGTCTGTACGCCGGGCCGACCGCCATCGTCACCCGCAAGGACTCCGGGCTGCTGCCCACCGCCGAGTCGCTGCGGGGCAAGACCATCGGTTACATGCAGGGCACGATTCAGGAAACCTACGCCAAGGCCAAACTGGGGCCGGGCGGCGTGAAGCTGCGGGCTTATCAGAATCAGGATCAGGTGTACGCCGACCTGGTTTATGGCCGTCTCGATGCGTCGATCCAGGACAAGCTGCAAGCGCAGATGAGCTTCCTCACATCCCCACAAGGGGCTGACTTCCAGAACAGCGAAGGCATCAGCGACCCGCTGGTGCCGTCGGAAATTGCCATCGGCGTGCGCAAGGACAACGAAGAACTCAAAGGCATGCTCAATGCCGCCATCAAGGCCCTGCACGACAAGGGCATCTACGCACAGATCCAGCAGAAGCATTTCGGCGATCTGGACCTCTACAACAACTGATCCTCGCGCCCCAAGACACTGTGCCGTGAACCGGCACAGTGTTTCATCGTGGGCGCCTCAAGACAGGTGACTGGCGTGAATTCCTTCCTGAATCTGATCGGGCTCGATGTTTCGGCCCTGCAAGGCTATGGCCCATTGTTGCTGCACGGCACCTGGGTCACGCTGAAACTGTCGGCGCTCTCGCTGCTGGTGAGCATGGCGCTGGGGTTGCTCGGCGCGGCGGCAAAGCTGTCGCCGCTGAAGCTGTTGAACCTGCCGGCAACCTTCTACACCACCTTGATTCGCGGTGTGCCGGACCTGGTGCTGATGCTGCTGATTTTCTACAGCCTGCAAGGCTGGCTGAGCAGCCTGACCGAAGCGATGGGCTGGCCGTACATGGAAATCGACCCGTTCGTGGCCGGGATTATCACGCTCGGGTTTATCTATGGCGCGTATTTCACCGAGACCTTTCGCGGGGCGATCCTCAGCGTGCCGCGTGGACAGCAGGAAGCCGCGGCGTGTTTCGGTTTGAACCGCTGGCAGCGGTTTCGCTTCGTGGTGTTTCCGCAAATGATGCGTTTCGCCTTGCCGAGCCTGGGCAACAACTGGCTGGTGTTGCTCAAGGCCACGGCGCTGGTATCGATCATCGGCCTGTCGGACCTGGTCAAGGTCGCGCAGGAGGCCGGTAAAAGCACCTTCAACATGCTCGATTTCCTGCTGATGGCGGGGGCGCTTTATCTGCTGATCACCAGCGCGTCGAACTACGCCTTGCGTGTGTTGGAGCGACGTTACAACCAGGGCGTACGGGGGATGGCGCGATGATCGAGTTGATTGCCGAATACTGGAAACCCTTTCTGTTCAGCGACGGCGAGACCCTCACTGGTCTGGCGATGACCCTGTGGTTGCTGGTGGCGAGCATCGCGATGGGGTTTGTCCTGTCGTTGCCGTTGGCGATCCTGCGCACCTCGCGCTGGGGCTTGCTGCGCTGGCCGGTCCAGCTGTTTACCTACGTGTTTCGCGGTACGCCGCTGTATATCCAGCTGCTGATTTGCTACAGCGGGATCTACGGCATCGCGGTGGTGCGCTCGCAGCCGCTGCTCGAAGCGTTCTTTCGCGACGCGATGAATTGCACGCTGCTCGCGTTCACCCTCAACACTTGCGCCTATACCGTGGAAATTTTTGCCGGTGCGATCCGCAGCATTCCCTACGGTGAAATCGAGGCAGCCCACGCTTATGGCTTGAGCGGCTGGCGCCTGTACCTGCGACTGATCCTGCCCTCGGCGCTGCGCCGTGCGCTGCCGTATTACAGCAACGAAGTGATTCTGATGCTGCACGCGACATCGGTGGCGTTCACCGCAACCATTCCGGACATTCTCAAAGTCGCCCGCGACGCCAACGCCGCGACCTTCATGACCTTTCAGGCGTTCGGCATTGCCGGCCTGCTGTACCTCGCGTTGTCGTTTGGCCTGGTTGGCGCATTTCGTCTCGCGGAAAAGCGCTGGCTGAGCTTTCTCGGGCCGACTCATTAATCCATTTATCCAGAGCAGCGCCGAATCGGGTGCTGCTGCAGGGGTGTCTGCATGTACAAACTCACGGTTGAAAATCTGTATAAACGTTTTGGTGACAATGAAGTGCTCAAGGGCGTCTCGTTGAATGCGCGGGCAGGGGACGTGGTGAGCATGATCGGTGCCAGCGGTTCAGGCAAAAGCACCATGCTGCGTTGCATCAATTTTCTGGAACGGGCGGACGAGGGCGCCATCGAACTCGACGGCGAACGGGTCATCACCCGCCCGGGCGCGGGTGGCATGCGCGTCGCCCATCCGGCACAGTTGCAGCGTTTGCGCACGCGCCTGGCGATGGTGTTCCAGCATTTCAACTTGTGGAGTCACCTGACCGTCCTGGAGAACATCGTGCTGGCGCCGTGCCGGGTGCTGGGCATCAGCCGCAAGGCGGCTGAAGAAAGTGCACGGGCTTATCTGGACAAAGTCGGCTTGCCGCAGCGAGCCGCCGATCAATACCCGGCATTTCTGTCCGGCGGCCAGCAGCAACGGGTGGCGATTGCCCGGGCGCTGGCGGTGGAGCCGGAAATTCTGCTGTTCGACGAGCCGACCTCGGCCCTTGATCCGGAGTTGGTCGGTGAAGTGCTCAAGGTGATTCAGGCACTGGCGGAAGAAGGCCGGACCATGTTGATGGTGACCCACGAAATGGGCTTTGCCCGGCAGGTGTCGAGCCAGGTGTTGTTCTTGCATCAGGGGCGGGTCGAGGAGCAGGGTGATGCGACGATCCTCGACCAGCCTAACAGTGAACGTTTGCAGCAATTCCTATCGGGTCGTTTGAAGTGAGGCAAGACGTACATGGCGGATATCCGCGATCTGTCGATCGTGCTTGATCGTATCGATCAGGCAATCATTGAAGTACTGCGCCATGAAGGGCGCATCACTTACCAAAAGCTTTCGGAGCGCGTGCACCTGACCCCCAGGCCGTGCCTGGAACGGGTGCGCAAGCTTGAACAGCTCGGGGTCATTCGCGGTTACGGGGCGATCCTCGATGAGAAAAAACTGACACCGGGGCTGTCTTTGCTGGTGTTGGTTGCACTGTCGAACCAGAGCGGTCGGGCGGCGCAAAAAGCCTTCGAAGCCAAGGTCCGTGCTTGCCCGCAGGTGCTGGAGTGTCGCTTGATCAGCGGTGCGTTCGACTACAGCCTGCGCATGCGTTGCCGCGACATGGAACATTACCGGGTGCTGACCGAAGTCTGGTTCGACGACCCGGAGCTGCACATCGACAAACTGGTCAGCCACCCGGAACTGGCGATGGTCAAGACCACGATGGAGTAATAAACACCGCAGTTCCCTTGTGGGAGCGGGCTTGCTCGCGAAAGCGGAGTGTCGGTCGACATTGATGTTGGATGACACTCCGCTTTCGCGAGCAAGTCGAATCGTCGCACCGCCGCTCCCACATTTGGTTTTTGGTGTCTGCCGAATCGGCTGGGCAAGACAAAAACTACAGCCGTTTCCATCACCTTCAAAACCCTTATCAACCGGGTTTTCCCGCTCCCGAAACAGACAATGAGACTCTCTCAACCCTCATTGAATCTGTGCCCATGCAAACCACCAATACCGTTTTGATGATTCGCCCGACACGTTTCTCTTTCAATCAGGACACGGCGGCGAACAACCGTTTTCAGCGCCCGGCAGCCGTGTCCGAAGACGTTCAGCTCAAGGCCCTGCAAGAATTCGATGGCTACGTTGCCGCACTGCGCGGGCAAGGCGTCGAGGTCCTTGTGCACAACGACCTTGAAGCCCCGCACACGCCAGACTCGATCTTTCCCAACAATTGGTGGAGCAGCCATCCCGACGGCACGTTGGTGCTGTACCCGATGCAAGGCCACAACCGGCGCCTGGAGCGGGATAAAGGTGTGCTCGACTGGCTGCGCGATGAATACCGGGTCGAGCAGTTGCTGGACCTTTCCAGCCTCGAACAGCAAGAAGTCTTCCTTGAAGGCACCGGCAGCATGGTGCTGGATCGTCAGCAGCGGATTTGCTACGCCGGCTATTCCACCCGCACCCACGCCCGGGCGCTGGATGAGGTGGTCAACCATCTGGGTTACGAGCTGTGCGCGTTCACGGCGGAAGACCGTCAGGGCGTCGCGATTTACCACACTAACGTGATGATGAGCGTCGGTACGCAGCTGGCCATTGCCTGCCTGGCATCGGTCACGAACCCGAGCGAACGCCTGGCCCTGCGCTCGCGGCTGGAAGACAGCGGCAAGCAAGTCATCGCGCTGAACTGGAGCCAGTTGGAATCCTTTGCCGGCAACATGCTGGAAGTTCAAAGCAGTGCGGGCGACCCCGTGCTGGTGATGTCACGTACCGCCTGGCAAGCGTTGGACACACGCCAGCGTCGGTTGATTGAAGCCCGCACCACGCCGCTGCCGGTGAACATCGACACCATCGAACGCATTGGCGGCGGCAGCGCCCGCTGCATGTTGGCCGAAGTATTCCTGCCCAAACACCTGACTGCCAAGGAGCAAGTGCGATGATCGTCCGTCCCGCCACACCGGCTGACCTGCCGGCACTCCTGGCCCTGGCTCATAGCGCCGGGACCGGTTTGACTACCTTGCCTGCCGATGCGCCGCGTTTGCGCCAGCGTCTGGAATGGGCCGCGAAAACCTTTGCCGGCGACGCCGAGCGTGCCGATGCCGACTACCTGTTTGTGCTGGAGAACGACCAGCAAGAAGCGATCGGTATTTGCGCATTGGCCGGTGCCGTCGGCCTGCGCGAGCCCTGGTACAACTATCGAATGGGCTTGTTTGTCGCGGCGTCGAAAAACCTCGGGATCAATCAACAACTGCCGACCCTGTTCCTGGGTAACGACATGACCGGGCAATCGGAGTTGTGCTCACTGTTCCTGCACGCCGATCATCGCAGCGGGCTGAACGGGCGCTTGTTGTCGAAGGCGCGGTTCCTGTTTCTCGCAGAGTTCCGTCAGCACTTCGGCGACAAGGTCATTGCCGAGATGCGCGGTTACTCGGACGAAGCGGGCATTTCACCGTTCTGGGAAGGGCTGGGGCGGCATTTTTTCAAGATGGACTTTGCCGATGCCGATTACCTCACCGGCCTGGGCAACAAGACCTTCATCGCGGAACTGATGCCCAAGTTTCCGCTGCCGACCTGCCTGTTGCCGGAAGCAGCGCGCTCGGTGATTGGCCGCGTCCATCCCAACACCGAGCCGGCGCTGGGCATGCTTCAGGCGGAAGGATTCGAACACCGCGACTACATCGACATTTTCGATGGCGGGCCGCTGATTGAATGCTCCACCGCCGACATCCGCGCGGTGCGTGACAGTCAGGTGCTGCAGCTGAGCATTGGCACTCCCGGAGAACAGGCGGCGACTTACCTGATTCACAACCGCCAGTTTGCCGAGTGCCGGATTACCGCAGCACCGGCGCGGGTGGCGGCGGGCACGTTGATTGTCGACGCGCAGACCGCAAAAACACTGGGGTTGGGTGCCGGTGCATCAGTGCGGGCGGTGAGTCTGGCAGTACCGGCCAAGCAATTATCTGCGGCTTGACTCGAACCTTCAGGAGCGCGCCTGCTCGCTCCTGAAGGGTTCTGTAGGGTGTCAGGTTCTGCGGCTAAGGACTTCAGTGATACTGCGCCGTTTGGCATGCAACTCACTGGCTTGAATCAACTGCTCAAGGTCTTCCGGCGTGACGTCAAAGAAAGCTTCCATGTCCGCCAGCGCCCGTTTCAGATCCTGGGCAGTGATCGCCTGGCTGTCGATGGGCGGGTGATCGGCTGGCACCATCGCCACCGGTTCGCTGGCGCGTCTTGGGTAACGAATACGCGTCAGGTTGTTGTATGCCAGCGCGCTGAGCAACATCGTCGAGGCGCCGAGCATTACCGGGCCGAGGGCTTTCCAGTCCAGCGCGATGGTCGCAGGGTCGGCCAATACCAACAGCAACGCCAAGGCACCGGCCGGCGGATGCAGGCAACGCAGCCAGCACATCAGAATCAGTGACATGCCTGCGGCCAGGCAAGCACTGCCAAGGGTTCGCCCGAGCACGTGGGCGACCAACAATGCGACCACTCCTGCGCTCAAGTAACCGCCGAGAATCGACCAGGGTTGCGCCAACGCACCGGAGGACACCGCGAACAACAGCACTGCCGAGGCGCCCAGCGGACCGATCAGGTGCTGAGCCACTTCGATGCCGAAAACCTGTGAGCACAGCCAGACGCTGAACATCGTACCGAGGGCCATGCCGATGGCGGCGCGGCTCCATTCAGAAGGTCGGGTATTGATGGCGGCGGGGAACCAGCGAGCAAACATGAGGTGAACGGTCCGTTGCAAAAGTCGAGGCAAAAAAAAGGCTTAGCTGGGATACCCAGAAAGCCCTTGAAGTCGTTCCAACTATTGGGGGAGGAACGAGGCACAGTGTGCCGCTCATTCCAGATGGAGACAAATTCATATTAATGCAGTTTCAGTGCATTAATTTTGCTGTAAAGCCACCCGGCGTCCGCTCATGAAACACAGGAATCCGCCCATGGCGGTCAGCGCGCTCAGGGCATAAAACATCGTCGGCGCCGGGGTGTGCATCAACAGGAAACCGCAAATCACCGGGCTCAGGGCACCGCCCAGGGCCGCCAAGTTCTGCGCGCCGTAGTAACTGCCGCGCAGTTCTTCCGGGGCCAGGGTGTCGACGAACAGGAATTCGGCGGGGTAAATGATCATTTCGCCGAGGGTGAAGATGAACATCGCGATGCACCACGACACCAGGCTATCGGCCAGGCTGAAGCCGATCAGGCCGAGGATGAACAGGCTGGTGCCACCGGCAATCCAGTAGCGCAGTTGTTCACGCTTGAGGAAACGGCCGATCTGGTATTGCAGCAGGATCACGCTGATGGCGTTGCAGGCGAGCAGGGCGGCCATGGTTTCCAGGGCGCGTTTGGAATCCTGGGTCACCAGCAGGTATTGCGACAGGTACAGGGTGAAGCGCCCATGGACCACGGTGCTGAGCAGGCAGCCGCAGGTGAACATAATCAGTGTGCGGTCGTTTTTCAGGGTGATCAGGGTTTTCAGAAAGCTTTGCGGCTGACCGATCGCCGGTGTCTGGCTCGAATCTTTCGGGATCCCGCTCATCAAAAAGATGCTGAAAAACGCAATGCCGCCGGCAATCAGGAACGGCGCAATCGGGTATACACCGGCGATGACTACGCCGAGCATCGGCCCCGTGGCGTAACCGATGTTGGTCAGGGTGTAGCGCAGGGAGAAGGCCTTGGCGCGCTGGCCCATGGGCAGGTTTTCGCTGAGGATCGCCTTCGAGCCGATCAGGAACAGCGCCGAAGCGGTTTCGGTGATCACCAGGGTCAGGGTGGTCAGGTAGAGGTTTTCGGCGAAGGTCAGCAGCACAAAACCGATGGCGCTGGAGAGCATGGCGAGGATCAGCAGCCGGCGCTTTTCGAGGCGGTCGATGATGTAGCCGCCGTAGAGCGCGAGCAGGGTGGCGATGAACACCGCGATGCCCAGCAGCAAGCCAACGTCCTGTTGGTTGAGGCCCAGTTTGTTGCTCAGGAACAACGTGAGCAACGGGCTGGTGATGGCGCGGCTGACGACGATGGTCAGCGATACGATCATCAACCGGCGGATAACAAGCGAGTAAGTGGCCACGGTGGGGCAAATGTCCTTATTCAGATTTCAGGGTGTTCGACGGTGTACCGTGTCGCGCCCAATCGCGAGCAGGCTCGCTCCCACATTTGGAATGCGTTCCCCTGTGGGAGCGAGCCTGCTCGCGATTGGGTCAGATCAGTCACCGCATTACTCAAGTCAGCCACCGATCCAGCACAGCAACCGATTCCAGCTGTTCCAACCGCCACAACTGCCCGATCAGTTCCTCTGCCTGCGACCTCGGCATCACCCGCACCGCCAGGCTGAAAAACTTCTGTTCCAACGCTTCATCGCTCAACGGATTACCCGGCGCCCCCAGTGGCGGGTCGACGCACAGGCTCGCCTGCCGACCGTCCACCGTCCGCACGCTCACCACGGGCTCGCCATCCTCTGACAGTTGCGGGTCCACTACAAGACGAATGCGCGACATCCATAGCGCAATCTGCGGAACACGCCGTTGCTCGTCGTCATACGCCTCCAGCCGGCAATGCCCATGCACCAGGCGTGCGGCGAGGGCGTACGGCAAACTCATCTGCGCCGCCGCGAGGCTGCTCACTTCCTGAGCGCCGCACATGTCTTGCAGAAACCCGCACAATGAAACCTCAAGGTCTTCAACCTGATCGACATCCACCTGCAGTCGATCCAGCAACAACCCCAACGCGTCGATGGCCGAATGCGTGCCACGGCACGAGGCGTACGGCTTGATCGAACAGCGGGCGAGTTTCCACACGACGCCCAGGTCGGCATCCAGTGCTTCAGGTTGTGAAGACGCCCCAGCCAGGGTTTTCAGGAAACCGCCCCAGACATCATCGAACAGCTTCGACGGCCCGGTGATGCCTTGCTGCGCAAACCGTGCCGCCAGCAATCCACCTTCGGCGGCGCGCCCGCTGTGCAGTTTTTTACTCTGCGAGCCGTCGTGGATGAAGGCCCACAAGCCGCCGCTGAAACTGCCGGCAATGCCCAGTGCCGAGAGCATTTGTCCGGCGTTCAAACCCAGGATGCGTGCACTTGCCGCCGCCGCGCCAAACACGCCGCAGGTGGCGGTGGAATGCCAGCCGGCGCCGTTGTGCGCCGAATAACCACCACAGGCTTCGAGCACGCGGCGGCCGACTTCGTAACCGATGACCACCGCCGTGATGAACTCGCGACCACTGACAGGCCGCGTCGACATCGAAACAGCGGCCATGACCGCCGGCAGCACCACTGCGCCGGAATGGTCACAGCCACCGGTGTCATCCAGTTCCAGCGCATGTGCGGCGACGCCGTTGAGCATTGCAGCCTGAGCGGCGCCGACCCGCAGGTCCGCGCCCCAGACCAGCGTGCCGCCGGTTTCGCCCGCGAACACCAGGCGCGCCTGCTTCGCCACATCGCTATCAGCCCCGGCCAGCGTCGCGCCAAAGGTGTCGAGAATGTGCCGTTTGGCTTGTGTAACCAGTGCCGGGGGCAAGTCTTCAAATCGTGTGTCGACGCAAAACTGCGCCAGTCGTTGCAAACGCTCGGTCATAGGAGGTAGTCCCGATAATGCCGTTCGTACACTGACGCCGGGTGATCCTCGGTCACAGGCGTCGCGGAATCGGCCCACCACTGAGCGACTTCGGCTCCGGTGGCGATCCACACATCGTTGTGTTGCTGAATGCCCTGCAGCAATTCGCGCAACACGCCGATCCGCCCCGGCGTGGCAATGATTTCCGGGTGCAAACGCAGCACGTAACACAGCCCGAAGCGGTGAAACCCGGCGAAGTCCATTTGCAGGTTGCCCAGGGTGTGGCTGTAGGAAGCGATCCGCGATTGCGCCGGCGGCACCGCCGGGCTCAGGTTGAACGCGAAGTAGGGTTCGTCTTCCAGCTCGTAGTGCAAGGGCAGTTCAATCACCTGCGGCGCAGTGGGATGCGCGAACGGCAAGTCATCGCCGCGCCACGAGGATGACCAATGAATGCCTTGATCCCTCAGCACCTCGATGAACCCCGGCGCGCCATTGCCGGCGGGGATGCGAAACCCCGTCGGGTGCTGGCCGGTCAATGCTTGCAGCGCCTCGCAGCCGGCGGCCATTTCGGCGCTCTGCTGCGCCAGATCGAGGGTGTCGTAGTTTTGATGGCGATACCCGGCGCAGGCGATTTCATGCCCACCGGCCTGAATCGCCTGGAGGTGTTCGGGGTTTTCTTCGGCGACGATGCCGGGGACAAACCAGCTGCTGCGAACCCCCAGTTCCTTGAACAAACCCAGCAGACGCTCGACGCCGCGCTGGCTCCCGTAACGCCATACAGACAGTGTCTTGTCGCGCCCGGCGACTTCCGGCGCCTGGGTGAGAATCCCGTGAATGTCGTTGTAATCGACGGTCAGAACCACCGCGCAGCGATAGCCGTCGGGCCAGACGATGGAATCAGCCATGGTGATGCTCCTTCAGCCACCACTGGGCGACATCGCGGCAAGTGGCAAACCACACGTCGTCGCGCTGACGCATGTGTTCGAACAGTTTTTCCAGCAACAGGATGCGTCCCGGTTTGCCGGTGATCTTGGGGTGGAACAGGGTGGTCAGGCACAACCCCTCATTCATGGCACCGTCGTACTCGCGGCACCAGTTGTCCAGAGTCAGCTCGTAGCTGGCCGTGCGGTCCAGTCCCGAAGGAAAGTCCGGCGCGCGGGTGTAGGCGAGGGAGGCGTAGTCGTCCATTTCCCAGCGACCGGGGATTTCCACCAGTGGCGTGTCGAACCCCGGCACGTTCACCAGGTACGGTCGGTCGTCGCCGCGCATGCTGCTGGAGTAGGTCACGCCGGCTTCCACCAGCATCGCCGGGGTCTCGGCGCGCCAGTCGCCGGACGGCGTGCGGAAACCTTCGGCGCGGATGTTCAGGTGTTTCCAGAACACCTCGCGGGATTTCTTCATTACGTCCCTTTGCTGGTCCAGCGTCAGGGCGTAAAAGGATTCGTGTTTGTAGCCGTGATACGCCACTTCATGCCCGCGTTCGACAATCGCCTGGCACTGTTTCGGCCAGTTCTCCACGACCCAGGCCGGAACGAAAAACGTGGTCGGGATGCGGAATTCGTCGAGCAGGTCGAGAATCCGTGGCAGCGCCCGGTAAGGGCCGTAACCACCAAAACCGAAGTACTCGGGCTTGTGCCAGATCGAGCCGTTGAGCATCGCATCGCCGGTGGGGCCGTCGAGGTCGAAGGCCAGGGCAAGGCAGGCCTTGTGCTGATCGGGCCAGGTTGGGGAGGACGACATCGTGATGCTCCGTATTCAATTGTCGAAACGCAACCTTGTAGGAGCCGGCTTGCCGGCGATGGCGGCGCATCAATCTGCATTGATGGTGCCTGACCCACCGCTATCGCCAGCAAGCTGGCTCCTACAGGGCAAGCATTACTTGCCGGCGTTGATGGTTGCCGTCTTGATTGCGCCCAGCTCCAGGTCCCATTTTTTCAGGATGGTCTGATAGCTGCCGTCATCGATCATGCTCTGCAACGCAACCTTCACCGCTTCGCTCAGCTCAGGCTTTTTGTTGCTCAGGCCCATGCCGGAGAACTGCACGGAAATCGGCTGGCCGACCGTTTTGTACATGTCCTTTTCCTGAGTCTTCAGGTACGACAAGGTCTCGCTGCCTTGCATCGCGGCATCGATACGGCTCTGACGCAGTTGCGCACGGGCATCCGCCGAGCCTTCGGTGCCGATCACCACGATGGCCGGTTTGCCGGCGGCTTCGCAGTTGGCCTTGCTGTATTCAGCGATTTCCGCCGGGAACGTGGTCCGGCGGCTGGTGCCGACTTTCTTGCCGCACAGGTCGGTGATTTCGTTGAAATCCTTGTTCTTCTGCAGGGTGTAGAACTGCGGACCGCTGGTGAAGTAGTCGACGAAGGTCACGCTGGCTTGACGCTCTTTGGTGTCGGTCATGCCCGACAGCACCATGTCGACGCGGTCGGTGGTCAGGGCGTTGATCATTTGCTCGAAGCCGGTTTCCTGCCATTTGATCTTCACGCCCAGACGTTCGGCCAGGGCGTTGCCCAGATCAACGTCCACACCGGTGAGGGTATTGGTGGCCGGGTCCTTGAAATCCATCGGCGGGTAGTTCGGCATGATCGCGACGACGATCTCGCCTTTTTCCTTGATGCTGGCCGGCAATTCGGCGGCGAAGCTGACGCTGGATGCCATCAGGCCTGCGAGTACTGCTGGGATTACGATGTTCTTCATGGTCGTTCTCTTATGTGTGTTGTTACGCCAGCCGGCGCTTAGGTTCGAACGGCAGAAATGAAGCTTTGGGTGCGCGGGTTTTGCGGACTTATTAGTATTTCTTCGGGGCTTCCTGCCTCCACGATCTGCCCGCCGTCCATGAACACCATGCGGTTGGATACTTCGCGAGCGAAGCCCAGTTCATGGGTGACGACGATCATGGTCATGCCGGATTGCGCGAGATCGCGCATCACCGACAGCACCTCACCGACCAGTTCCGGGTCGAGTGCCGAAGTGGGTTCATCGAACAGCATCAGCTTGGGCCGCATGGCCAATGCGCGAGCAATGGCGACACGTTGTTGCTGACCACCCGAAAGCTCGATCGGGTAGCTGTTGCGCTTGTCGGCCAGGCCGACGCGGGCGAGCAGTTCCAAGGCTTCTTCGTGCGCCTCCTTGGGCGAACGCTTGAGCACCTGGCACGGCCCTTCGATGATGTTTTGCAGCACAGTCATGTGCGGAAACAGGTTGAAACGCTGGAACACCATGCCGGTGGCCAGGCGTTGACGGGCGATCTGCGACTCGTTGAGCTCGTGCAGTTTGTTGCCGACGATGCGGTAACCCACCAGCTCGCCGTCGACCCACAGGCCACCCTTGTCGATCTTTTCCAGCTGGTTGACGCAACGCAGCAGGGTGCTTTTGCCTGAGCCGGACGGGCCGATGATGCACAGCACTTCGCCTTGCTCGACTTCGATGTTGATGTCCTTGAGGGCGTGGAAATGGTCGTAATACTTGTTCAGGCTCACGGCCTTGACGATGCTTCTCATGTTCGATTCCTCAAGAACGCTTGCCGGCGCCGCGAGCGAAACGACGCTCCAGACGGCTTTGACCAAAGGACAGCACGGTGACCGTGGCCAGGTACCAGATACCCGCAACGATCAGCAGCTCCATCACCCGGGCGTTGGCGTAGTAGATGTTCTGGGCGTTGTAGAGCAGCTCCGAGTACTGGATGACGCTCGCCAGCGAGGTCATTTTCACCATGCCGATAAACTCGTTGCCGACTGGTGGAATGATGATCCGCATGGCCTGCGGCAGGATGATCCGGCGCAGCGCTTGCAGGCGTGGCATGCCGATCGACTTGGCGGCTTCGTACTGCCCGGTGTCCACCGACAGCAGGCCGGCGCGCACCACTTCGGCGGTGTAGGCGCCCTGGTTGATGCTCAAGCCGAGGAGGGCGGCCACGAACGGCGTCATCAGGCTCACAGTGTCCATTTCGAACACGCCAGGGATGCCGATGGTGGGGAAGATCAGCGCCAGGTTGAACCACAACAGCAGTTGAAGGATCAGCGGCGTGCCGCGGAACAGCCAGGTGTAGGTCACTGCCACGTAGCGCAGGATCGGGTTGGCCGACATGCGCATGATCGCCGTGATCACCCCGAACACAATGCCTAGCCCCATCGCCAGCACGGCCATGACGATGGTATTGAGCAAGCCCCACATGATCGCCTGGGACGTGAGGAACTGGCCGATGTACGACCACTCGATCTTGCCTTCGGCGAAGGCCCGCACCAGGCCGATGATCGCGATGACGATGACCGTGGCGAAAAAGATCCGCCCGTAGTAACGCCGTGGCACGTGATCGTACTGGGTGATATCGAACTGGTTTTCCGCCAGTTTGCGCTCCGCCTGGAGTCGTTCTGCCTGAGTCTGGCTCATGTTGTTTCTCCGAACACTGGTATTACATTCCCTTTGTAGGAGCCGGCTTGCTGGCGATGATGTGTCAGCTAAAACGGTGTCGACTGACACTCCATCGCCAGCAAGCTGGCTCCTACAAGGGTTTTGCGTTGTCTATCAGAGGCGGAAGCCCTGATAGTTCTCGGTCCATTCGTGTTGCGCGGCGAGGGTGGTCTTCAACCGGCCGATCTGCTCGCGCACCTGCTGCGGCGCCGTACCACCCCAACCGCTACGGGCGGCGATTGCGGCTTCCAGCGTCAGGCTATCGCGCACTTCCGGGGTCAGGCGCGGGTCGATCTCGGCCAACAGTGCCGGCGAGGCTTCCCACAACTCGATGTCGTGTTTCTCACAGGCCTGAACCAATGCGCCGGTGATTTCATGGGCTTCCTTGAACGGCACGCCACGCACCGCCAGCCAGTCGGCCACTTCGGTGGCGAGGGTGAACCCGAGCGGTGCCTGACGGCGCAGCTCTTCAACGTTGACCTTCATGGTCGCGACCATCCCGGCCATGGCAGGCAGCACCAGCAACAAGGTGTCGACGCTGTCGAGCACGCCGTTCTTGTCTTCGCTCAAATCGCGGTTATACGACAGCGGCAGGGATTTCAGGGTGGAGAGCAGGCCGGTGAGGTTGCCGATCAGGCGACCCGCCTTGCCCCGGGCCAGCTCGGCAATGTCCGGGTTTTTTTTCTGCGGCATGATCGAGCTGCCGGTGGCGTAGGCATCGTCCAGTGCAACCCAGCGAAATTGCCGCGACGACCATAGGCAGAATTCTTCCGCGAGGCGCGAAATGTTGATCCCGAGCATGCTGGCGATAAACAGGAACTCGGCGACGTGATCGCGGCTGGCCACGGCGTCGATGGAGTTTTCGCAGACGCCGCTGTAACCCATTTCCTTGGCCGACTGTTGCGGCAGGCGCGCGATGGCGGAACCGGCCATGGCGGCGGCGCCGAGTGGCGACAGCGAGGTGCGGATGTCCCAGTCCACCAGCCGTTGCACGTCACGCAGCATCGATTGGGCATGAGCGAGCAAGTGGTGAGCAAAGACGATCGGTTGCGCCTGTTGCAGGTGAGTGAAACCGGGGCAGATGCTTTCGATGTGTTGTTCGGCCTGGTCGACCAGCGCTTGTTGCAAGGCCAGCACTTCGACGGCCAGGGTGCGCACGTGGTCCCGCAGGAACAGACGCAGGTCGTTGGCGGTCTGGTCGTTGCGCGAACGGCCGGCGCGCAGCTTGCCGCCCAATGGGCCGAGGCGCTCGGTCAGCAGGCGTTCGATGAAGGTGTGGACGTCTTCGTCATCCAGCGTTGGCGCGATGCTGCCGGCTTTAAAGTCAGCGCCGATACCTTCCAGCGCGCCCAGCATGGTGTGGGTTTCCTGCTCGCTCAACAGCCCGGCGCGCTGCAGTTCACGGGCATGGGCCTTGGAACCGGCGAGGTCGTACGGGGTCAGGCGAAAGTAGCGCTCAGGGCAACGGGACAGGGCCGCCAGGGCTACGGATGGGCCGCTTTTGAAGCGGGCACCCCAGAGACGGTCGGTGGTTTGAGACATTGTTGTTTTCCTCGTCGGTAAAGCGAACTGAAATTGATGCGCAGAGCCGGGAAGACCCGCCGAAAATAATTCGGGCGTGGTTCGGCCTAAGCAGTTTTCAAGAGGGCAGTTGCAGCGTTGCGAGAGCTGATCGAAGTGTCAGCTTTTAGTAGTTCGAAATCAGTGAGTTGGCACTGAAGTACGGGGATTATTAGCGGTTGCCAAGCCTGGTTTTCTGTGTTCATTATTATTGGCCAGCTATGTTTTTGTTGTTGGGTACAGGTTGTTGAATAGCGCGCCAGAGGTAAATAAGCATTATGGAAACCCCACTTTCCAATTCCGGAAACCCGGCGCCAAAAACGGCGCATCGGGCGCCACTGGCCCTCAGCGGGCTGGATTTCAAACTGCTCAAAGTGTTCAAGGCCGTGGTCGAGGCCGGCGGTTTCAGTGCGGCGCAGAACGAGCTGAATGTGGGGCTGGCGGCCATCAGCAAACAGATCTCCGACCTTGAAATTCGTATCGGCATGCGCTTGTGCACCCGAGGTCGCGAGGGCTTTCATCTGACCGAAGAAGGCCGCCTGGTGTATCAGGCGTCGATTGATTTATTTGCCTCGGTCGACAACTTTCGCGACCGCCTTAGTTCGGCGCAGAATGAACTTATTGGCGACTTGGGTGTGGGTGTTATTGATAACACTATTTCCGATTTTAATTCGCCATTAGTTGCAGCGCTTAGACGGATAAATGAAGACTCGCCGAAAGTAAGGTTTCAACTTCAAGCATCACAGCTCGATGAAATTGAAAGAGGGGTCGTAGAGGGACGCCTGGTAGCCGGTATTGTGCCGGTTTATCAGAAACGCGAAGAGTTCGACTATTACACGCTGTATGAAGAACGCTCGGAGGTTTACTGCGCAATCGGCCACCCGTTGTTCTCGGTGCCAGAGGCAGAAATCGGCAGCAACGTGCTCAAGGATTACGAGTGCATCAACCACCGATACGCGATCCATCGCGACAAACTGAATTTTGCCCGGTACGACAGTTTTTCCGCCTCGGCGACCCAGGTGGAAGCCGTGGCGCTGCTGATCAAGACCGGGCGTTTCGTGGGTTTTCTACCGCAGCATTACGCCGCGTCGATGGTCGCCCAAGGGCAGTTTCGCGCGGTGCGGCCGGACCTCATTCACATCAGCACACCGTTCAATCTGATCCTGCGTCACAACACCGTGCGCAGTCCGTTGGTGAAGGCGTTTGCCCAGGCGTTGGGCGTTGATTTGAAGGTGCCTGTTTGTTAATCAAACTTTACTGACACCATCAAACTGTAGGAGCTGGCTTGCCAGCGATAGCAATCAAAAGATCACCACAAAGTCCAAGGTCCTCATCGCCGGCAAGCCGGCTCCTACAGTGTTTTGCGTATGCCTCTGTCAATCACGCAACAACCGAAGCCACTGGCCATTGTTGATGCGGAATCGGTAACTTGCGCGAGTCGCCGCGGCCCATTGGAAAGTACATAAACCCGCTGCGCGCCAACCGGTCCGCGTCATACAGATTGCGTCCATCGAATATCACCGGCGCTTTCAATCGTTGCTGGATCAGATTGAAATCCGGCGCCTTGAACTGCTGCCATTCGGTGCAGATGATCAACGCATCAGCGCCGGCCAGCACCGATTCCGGGGTGCCCATGAGCATCAGCTTCGCTTCGTCGGGATACAAATGCTGGGTTTCCTGCATCGCCTCCGGGTCGAACGCCCGCACGCTGGCACCGGCGGCCCACAGCGATTCCAGGAGTACCCGACTCGGCGCGTCGCGCATGTCGTCGGTGTTGGGCTTGAACGCCAGGCCCCACACAGCAAACGTCTTGCCGCGCAAATCGCCCTTGTAGAACGCGTTGATGCGCTCGAACAGCTTGTGTTTCTGCCGCTGGTTGATGGCTTCCACCGCTTGCAGCAGGTCGCTGGAGCAATGCGCTTCCTCGGCGCTGTGGATCAAGGCGCGCATGTCCTTGGGGAAACACGAACCGCCGTAACCGCAGCCGGGGTAGATGAAGTGGTAGCCGATGCGCGAATCGGCGCCGATGCCCAGGCGTACCGATTCGATGTCGGCGCCGAGGTGTTCGGCCAGTTCGGCGATCTGGTTGATGAAGCTGATCTTGGTCGCCAGCATGCAGTTGGCGGCGTACTTGGTCAGCTCGGCGCTGCGCAGGTCCATGAACATGATCCGGTCATGGTTGCGGTTGAACGGTGCGTAGAGGTCGCGCATGACATCGCGCACGTCATCGTTTTCGCAACCGATGATGATACGGTCCGGGCGCCGGCAATCGGCGACGGCGGAGCCTTCTTTCAAGAACTCCGGATTGGAGACGATATCGAACTGCAGCAACCGGCCGACCTTGATCAGGCACTTGTCGATGTGCGAGCGCAAGGTATCGCCGGTGCCCACGGGAACGGTGGATTTCTCCACCAGAATCACCGGCTGCTCGCGGTGGCGGGCCACCGCTTCGCCCACCGACAGCACGTAGCGCAAATCCGCTGAACCATCGTCCCGGGACGGCGTGCCCACCGCAATGAACAACACCTGGCCGTGTTGCACCGCGAATTTTTCATCAGTGGTGAACTGCAACCGCTTGGCCTCCAGGCTTTCGCGCACGAGGCTGGCCAGCCCCGGCTCGAAAATGCTCACGTGGCCTTGTTGCAGCAACTCGACTTTTTTCTCGTCGATGTCCATGCAAACTACGTCGTGGCCGACTTCAGCCAGGACAGCGGCCTGCACCAGGCCGACGTAACCGCTACCAAATACACTGATTTTCATAGGTCACTCCTGAGTGTGGACGCGTGAGCAGGTCGAGCGTTGATGGTGATGACGCCCAGAATGACCAAGGCCACCCCGAGGCTTTTGGAAAGGCTGAAGTCTTCGTTGAACACCGGCAGGACGGCGGCCAGCAAGTACACCAGCGCGTAGCTGATGCTCAGCAGCGAGTAAGCCCGGCCCAGCGGCACATCGCGCAGGGCCACGAGCCAGCTGAGCATCGACAGGGCGTAAGCGAGGATCGCGGCCAGCACCACCGCGACGGCGCTCGGGTCGAGGCTGGCGGTCAGCAAGTGCTCCGGTGACGGCAGGCGCGTCATGCTCCAGCGCATGCCCAACTGCGCGGCACTGCCGAGCAGCACGCTGCCCAGGGCGAAGGCGATGCCCCGGCGCAGGCTCATGCGTTCAACCCCAGCAAAATCACGCCGCCGATCACCAGCGCCACGCCCAACCCGTGGCGGCGGTCGATGGTTTCGTGGAAGACAAAGCGAGCGATCAGGGTGATCAGCACAAAATTGAGGCTCAACATCGGATAGGCGACGCCGACTTCAAGTCGCTGCAACACCAGCAGCCATACCAGCAAACCCGCGCCTAGCGCGGCGAGGGCCAGCCACAGCCATGGCGAGCGCAATTTTTCGCCCCAGCCCGACGTTTTGCCGCGCCAGTTCTCCACGGCGTATTTCTGGGCGATCTGGCCCAGGCAGGTCAGCAGGCAGGCCGCCAATACCAGCAACAGGCTCATGACGCACCCTGAGGGAATATCAAAATCACAAGGTTGCCTTGTTCATAGCGTTTGCCATCCTTGGGCAAGCGGTCGATTTCATGCAGCTCGTCTTCACCCTTGACCCGCATCAGCACGCCTACCGAGCCACGCTGACGGGCGTCGTGCATCCACTGTTGCACGCGATCAGGGTCGACGCGTTGCGACACGCCGTCAGGATAAGCGAGGCCATATTTCAGTTCGCCTA
The DNA here is from genome assembly GCF_000282415.1 of Pseudomonas sp. GM60. Classification (NCBI taxonomy): domain Bacteria; kingdom Pseudomonadati; phylum Pseudomonadota; class Gammaproteobacteria; order Pseudomonadales; family Pseudomonadaceae; genus Pseudomonas; species Pseudomonas sp. GM60. The sequence continues at coordinate 147,353 of NZ_AKJI01000030.1, read as the reverse complement.
TCGTGTTGTACAACGCCACGTCCGGGCGTTTCAGGCGCCAGGCCAGGGCCGAAGCGGCGCCCAGATCGTTGCTCAACAAACTGACGGTCTCGCCGAGCTCCCGGGCATGCTCAAGGACAAACTGGTCGGGCATTTTGTTCGCCACCACCGATTCGGGTATGGCCGCCGGCAAGACCCCGACCAGCAGCAGACTGCCGAAGGCCGGCGCCGCCCAGCATTGCAAGGGCCGGAACGCTTGCAGCAGGTTGGCGATGATCCAGCCGATCAGGCCGATGAACACCAGCACCAGGTTGTGCAACTCGTGGTCGTACAGCGGTTTCTTAAGTTGCAGGTACACCAAAGTGAAGAGGGTGGTCAGGCCCAGCATGAGATTGAGCAAACCATTGAGGCCCAGTACCCGGCCTTGCTCCAACCGCAAGCGATCCGCCAGCGCATGCCCCAGCAGCAAAGCCAGTGGCAACAGGCACGGCATGATGTAGGTGGGCAACTTGCCGTTGCTCAGGCTGAAAAACAGCAGCGGCATCAGCAACCACAACAGCAGGAAAGCGATGTTTGCCTGCCTGCGGGTTTGCCATGCCTGACGAAGTGCAGACGGCAGCAGCACCACCCACGGCAGACTGAACGCCACCAGCAACGGCAGATAAAACCACCACGGCGCGTCATGCTGCGCGTCCTCACTGGCGAACCGACGGATGTGCTCGTGCCAGAAGAAAAACCGCCAGTAATCGGGCTCCTGCGCGTGCACCGCCAAGGCCCAGGGCAGGCTCACGACGATGGCCACGGCAATTGCCAGCGGGCCGTAGATCAACAGTTCACGCCAGCGTTTTTGCCAGAGCATCCAGGGCAGGGCGATCAGCACCGGCAGCAGCCAGGCGAGAAAGCCCTTGGTCAAGAAGCCCATGCCACAGGCCAGGCCCAGTGTTGCCCAGGCAATCAGGCGTCGGGCGCGGGTGGCGCTGTCCAACGCAAACCACAAGGCGACCAGGCTCAGGTTGACCCAGAAAGTGAACTGCGGATCGAGGTTGGCGTAGCCGGCTTGCCCGGCGACCACGGTGAAACTCATGTACAGCAACGCGCAGGCAAAGCTTTTGCGTGGCTCGTTCCACAGCCGGCGAGCGATCAAGTAACACAGCATCACACTGAGTCCGGTACTGATGGCCGAAGCAATCCGAACCCCGAACAGATTGTCGCCAAACAGTGCCTGGCCAACGGCAATCATCCAGTACCCGGCCACCGGTTTTTCGAAATAGCGCAGGCTCATGAAATGCGGCGAGATCCAATTGCCGCTCAAGAGCATGTCCTGGCTGATCTGCGCGTAACGGGTTTCATCGGGAATCCACAGTCCGTGGGTGCCCATTGGCAGCAGGTAGCCCAGCAGGAAAAGCCCCAGCAGCAGCGGCAGTACCCAGCGTTTACTCATGCACCTTGCACTCCCAGCCAGCCTTCACGGCCGTCGAGCGTGCCGCGCAGTACGCGACCGGTCGGCAAGGTGCCTGGCGCCGCGGGCAGCCATTCGCCCAAGGGTTGAAAGCGAATACCTCGCTGACGCGCAGCGGCCAGCAGTTGACGAAAATCGTTGGCCATCAGAATCCCTTCTACTTCGGCGTGGATCGTATAGACGTTGAGTTTTTCCGGGGAGAATCGATCGAGAATGAATCCATTGAAGTCTTTGGACGCGAGCGTTGGGCCAACCACTTCATCGAAGGTCGGCAGGTCCACCGGAATCTGCGGTGCCCCCAAACCACCCCCGGCCAGAGTCGGCTGGAACAGGCTGTGGCCACGGCAATCGCTGTTGTATCGAAAGCCAAAAGCCTGCTTGGCCTCGATCACGCGCTCGTCCGCGCGCCAGCCAGCGGCTGCCGAGCACTCGATTTTTTGCCCGAGGATGTCGCCGAGCGTGTCCACGCCCTGGCGAATCTGCTCGATCAACTGTGCGTCGCTCCAGCGCCCGGCATTGGCCTGCCAGCCGTGGTGATCCCAGGCATGCAGGCCGACTTCATGACCTGCATCCCGGGCCTGGCGCATCAAGTGCCCGAGGTCGCGACCAATGAGTTTGCCCGGCCATGCGGTGCCGGCCAACAGGATGTCCCAGCCGTACAGCCCGGCGGCGTTGGAGCGCAGCATCTTCCACAGGAACTGCGGACGGATCAGGCGCCACAAGTGGCGCCCCATGTTGTCCGGCCCGACACTGAAGAAAAAAGTCGCTTTGACCTGCGCTTCATCGAGCATCTCCAGCAACCGGGGCACTCCTTCCCGAGTGCCCCGGTAGGTGTCGACATCGATTCGAAGGCCTGCCTGCATCAGAGCTTGTCCGCGATTTCGAGCATCGCTTCACGCAAGAAGAAATCCAGGGTGTTGCCGATGGTTTCGCTCATCTGCACGGTCGGCGCCCAGTCCAAAAGACGCTTGGCGTTATCGATGCTCGGTTTGCGGTGGGACACGTCCTGGTAACCGGTGCCGTAGAACGCCTTGCTTTCAACGTCGCGGAAGCCGGCGAACGGCGGGAAGTTGTCGCGCAGCGGGTGCGCTTCGAACTGGCGCAGCAGCTCCTCGCCCAACTGACGGATGCTGGCTTCGTTGTCCGGGTTGCCGATGTTGATGATCTGGCCGTTGCAGGCATCGTTGTCGTTATCGATGATCCGCGCCAACGCTTCGACGCCGTCGGCGATGTCGGTGAAGCAGCGTTTTTGCTCACCGCCGTCGAACAGGCGAATCGGCGTGCCTTCCACCAGGTTGAGGATCAGTTGCGTGATCGCCCGGGAGCTGCCGATTCGCGCCGAGTCCAGTCGGTCGAGGCGCGGGCCCATCCAGTTGAAGGGGCGGAACAGGGTGAAGTTCAGGCCTTTCTGGCCGTACGCCCAGATCACGCGGTCGAGCAATTGCTTGGAGGTCGAGTAGATCCAGCGCTGCTTGTTGATCGGCCCGACCACAAGGTTGGAAGTGTCTTCGTCGAAATACTGATCCTGGCACATGCCATAGACTTCCGAGGTCGAGGGGAATATCACGCGCTTGTTGTATTTGACGCAGTAGCGCACCAGTTTCAGGTTTTCTTCGAAGTCCAGTTCGAACACGCGCAGCGGGTTGCGGGTGTACTCGATCGGCGTGGCGATCGCCACCAGCGGCAGGACCACGTCGCACTTCTTGATGTGGTACTCGATCCACTCGGAGTGAATGCTGATGTCGCCTTCGACGAAGTGGAAATGCGGATGGCTGCGCAGGCGTTCGATGGCGTCCGAGCCGATATCGAGGCCGTAGACCTCGTAGCGGTCGTCACGCAGCAAACGTTCGGACAAGTGATTGCCGATGAAGCCGTTGACGCCGAGGATCAGCACGCGGGTGCGACGTGGCGCGCGCCCTGATTCGGCACCGCGCAGGACGGAACCGTCGACCAGCCCCAGTTCGTTGGCCAGTTGCGGGCCGCTCAGGTACAAACCGTTGTCGTTGCGTTGGCCGGCAGTGATCACCAGGGAATCTTCGCCGCAGGCAATACGCAGCGGATCGACGCTGATGACCCGGCCCGGTGCCTGACCTTCGTTGCCCTGGGCGACTTCGGCGCTCCAGACGATCAGCTTGTGCTCACCCACCGCGCAGAAAGCGCCGGGATAAGGCTGGGTCACGGCGCGTACCAGATTGAACAGTTCTTCGGCCGGTTTTTGCCACATCAACTTGCCGTCGGCAGGCGTGCGGCGACCAAACACCGTGGCTTTCGATTCGTCCTGCGGGGTCTCGCTGACTTTCCCGGCGAGCAACGCCGGCAGCGTGTCGCGCAGCAGGTCGGTAGCGGCCACGCGCAACTTGCCGTGCAGGCTCAGCGCGGTGTCGTTTCGCTCTATCGCGACTTTTTTCTGGGCGAGAATCGCACCGGCATCGGCACGCTTGACCATGCGGTGCAGGGTCACGCCGGTTTCGCTTTCGCCATTGACCAGCACCCAGTTGGCCGGCGCACGACCGCGATAGCGCGGCAGCAACGAGCCGTGCAGGTTGAACGCGCCCTTAGTGGCCGTGGCCAGCAACGGCTCGCTGAGCAGGTGGCGGTAGTAAAACGAGAACAGGTAATCGGGGTTGAGCTTGGCGATGCGTTCGATCCACAGCGGATGATTGACGTCTTCCGGCGCGTGCACCGGGATCCCCTTACGGGCGCACAGTTGCGCAACCGAGCCGTAGAAGGCGTTTTCCTGCGGATCATCGGCATGGGTGAACACGGCGGCAATTTCGTAACCGCTGGCGAGCAGGGTTTCGATGCCGGCACAGCCAATATCGTGATAGGCGAAGACAACAGCTTTTGCGCTCATGAGAGAACCTGATCTGAAGAGGTGGAAGTGAGGCCGTCGACGGTGACCACAGGCGCCGGGGTGGCCGGCTGGCCGCGCAGGACTTTTTCGATGAAGAACCGCGGACGGGCGCGAACGTCGCTGTACATGCGCCCGAGGTACTCGCCCAAAAGCCCCATGCCGATGAACTGGCCGCCGGTGAACACGAACAGCACGGCGAACAGCACGAACGTACCGTCACCGGCCCAACTGGCACCGAACACCAGCCGCAGGACGATCAACGCCATGGCGAATGCCACGCCCAGTCCGGCCATGGCGAAACCGACGATGCTCAGCAACCGCAGCGGCGTGGTGGTCATGCACGTGATCAGGTCGAACATCAGATTGACCAGGCGCATGGGGCTGTACTTCGATTCGCCGTGTTCGCGCTCGGCGTGGGTCACCAGGATTTCCGTGGTGTGCCGGGCGAAGCTGTTGGCCAGGATCGGAATGAACGTGCTGCGTTCACGGCAGGCGAGCATGGCGTCGACAATGGTCCGGCGGTAAGCCCGGAGCATGCAGCCGTAGTCGCTCATGGCGACGCCGGTGGAACGCTGCACGGCGAGGTTGATCAGCTTCGACGGCCAACGGCGCAGGGCCGAGTCCTGGCGGTTGTTGCGTACCGTGGCGACCACGTCATAGCCGAGTTCGGCCTGAGCCACCAACCGTGGAATTTCTTCGGGCGGGTTTTGCAAATCGGCATCGAGGGTGATGACGACATCGCCCTTGCACTGCTCGAAACCGGCCATGATTGCCGCGTGCTGCCCGTAATTGCGGTTGAGAATGACCGCCACCACCGGGCTGCACTCGCGACTGGCGGCTTCTTCAAGTATCTGCGCCGAGTGGTCGCGGCTGCCGTCGTCGACCAATACGATTTCATAGTCATGGTGCAATTGCTGGCACGCCGCTTCGGTGCGCCTGAGCAATTCGGGCAGGCTGTCCTGTTCGTTGTAGACCGGGATGACAATTGACACGCAACGGATTGGGTAGGGTTTCACAGGCGTCTGTCCACAGTGGCTTCGATGGCGCTGACCACTCGGTCGACGTCGTCGTGGGTCATGTCGGGGAACAACGGGATCGAACACAGGCGCGCCGAGTTCCATTCGGTGTTGGGTAAGTAAATATTGGGGAATCGCTGGCGGTAGTAGGTGTGCAGGTGAGTGGCGATGAAGTGAATGCCGGTGCCGATGTTTTGTTCCTGCAGGGCTTTCATGAACGCCTCACGGTCCAGCCCGCAACGCTCGGTGTCGATACGCAGGATGAACAGGTGCCAGGCGTGCTGCTGCGGGTAGGCCGGAATCGTCAGCGGTTGCACCGGTGAGCCTTCCAGCCGTTGCAGGTAAGTCTTGGCCAGTTCGGTGCGCTTGGCGTTGATCTGGTCCAGGCGCTCCAGTTGCACCAAAGCAATGGCGGCATTGATGTCGGCCAGGTTGTATTTAAACCCCGGTTCGATCACCTGGGCCTGGGGTTTGCGGCCGTGGGTCAGGCGGTCGTAGGCATCGACGCCGAGGCCGTGAAACTTGAGCATGCGCACTCGACTGGCCAGCGCTTCATCATCCGTGACGAACATCGCGCCCTCGGCACAGGTCATGTTCTTGATCGCGTGGAACGAGAAGATCGCCGTGCCTTTCGCGCCGACGTGACGATTTTTGTAGCGGGTTCCTGCGGCGTGGGCGGCGTCTTCAATAACGGGGATGCCGTGTTTGTCGGCCAACGCATAGAGCGGGTCGAGATCGAAGGCGGCACCGGCATAATGCACCGGAATGATTGCCCGGGTGCGCGGGGTGATGGCCGCTTCAATGTGCTCCACATTGCTCATCAGCGTGTCGCGGTCAACGTCGACGAACACCGGTGTCGCGCCCAGCAGACAGATCATGTTGGCGGTGGAGACCCAGGTCTGTGACGGCGTGATCACTTCATCGCCGGGACCAATGCCCAAGGCCAGTAATGTGACGTGCATGGCGCCGGTCGCCGAGGAAAGTGCCACGGCATGACGGCAACCCACGTAGTTGGCGAAGTGTTCTTCCAGTTGCTGGTTTTTCGGTCCGGTAGTGATCCAGCCGGAGCGCAATACTTGCTCTACGGCAGCCATTTCTTCATCGCCGATACTGGGGCGGGAGAAGGGGAGAAAAGCCTGACTCATGGGCACCTCAAGGCTGTTGGCTTAGTGGTATGGCTCTAGATAATTCTTGGATCCAATGAAAGCGTAGCCGAACAAATGAAAGCTGCATCAATGAGTTGACTCATCATGCTGACAATCCGCTTTCATTGACTTTTCCTGCCTGGACCGGCAGGTTGGGAGCCCCTTGCGGCTCACCGTATTCATAAGAGGTTAGGCGCGTTTTTGTGAAAGGAACATGAAAAACCGGTCGTTGAATCGTTTTTCTGACAGCTATTAAGCCCATGTTCAGACTACTGCCGTTCATCGCGTTTTTAGTAGAAAGGTCCTACAGAAGTGTTCCGCTTTATATGAAGGATGTTTCAATCCTTAGTTGTTTTATTGATCTGTTTCCACTCAAGGCCGTTTTGTTTTGATTGACTTACCTGTTGCTGATTCAACTGCTGCAAAGAGCCCGATGACCGTGTATCTGGCGCGACTGGCGCCGTCCAGCCAACTGACCATGCGTTATGTGTTGCAGGATGCCGCCGACCGTCTGGGCTTCGAAGACATGAACGTCGAGGAAATTCCCTGGCACGAGCTTCAGCCCGAGGATGTGATCGCGCTGGTCGCGGCACTGCGTGAGGATGGCTACGCGCCGAATACGTCGTCGCTGTACGTCAACGCTGTGCGCGGGGTGATGAACGAAGCATGGCGCATGAGCCTGATCAGCCAGGAACACTTGCTGAAAATGCGTTCGGTCAAAGGAATTGCCGGAACGCGACTGTCCCAGGGGCGCAACCTGCGGCGCTCGCTGATTCAGGAAATGATGGCGGTCTGTGCCGCGGACCCACGGCCACAGGGCCTGCGAGACGCGGCGATCATCGGGATTCTGTATGGCTCGGGCATGCGCAAGTCGGAATCAGTGAACCTGGACCTCGATCAGGTGGATTTCACCGAGCGCAGCCTGCGGGTGACCGCCAAAGGCAACAAGCAACTGATCAAATACGCACCGGCCTGGGCATTCGCCAAGCTGGATGCCTGGCTGGAGCTGCGCCGCTCGCAACTCAAGGACGGCGAAGTGGACGATCCGTTCCTGTTCAATCGCATTCGCCGTGGCAGCCACATCACCCGTGAGCGCATCACCAAGCACGCGATCTATTACATCGCCCGCCAGCGCGGTGCGCAGGTCGGGGTGAAGATCATGCCTCACGATTTTCGCCGCTCGTTCATTACCCGGGTGATCGAGGAGCATGACCTGTCGATCGCGCAGAAACTCGCTCATCACAGCAATATCCAGACAACCGCCAACTACGACGTGCGGGATGACAACGAGCGGCGACGGGCCGTGGATCGTTTCGACCTTTAAGCTTCGCTCAACACGTGGGCGTGACCGATGGTCGAGACGTGCACCGCACTGCCGGTGGGGGGCGCGTACAGGCCCGAACTGCGCACCATGAGTGTGCGGCCGGGCTGCTCGGCGGATGGCAGCGACTCCAGTTCCACGGTCAAGGTGCAGGTATTGCCGCTGAAATCCCGCTCGGTCACCACCGCGCGACACCCGGTGGCCTCCACCGCGCTCGGCACGATGCCGACCACCTGCAGCTGCTCGGGCCGCAGCATGATCTGCGCGCAACGGTTGTTGCGATGGTTGTTGACCGGGATCCGCCCCAGATCACAATGCGCCCAGCCAGCCTCGATCCTGGCGGGCATGACCACCGCATCGCCGAGAAACAGCGCGGTTTGTTCGTCACCGGGGTAGCGGTAGAGGTCCAGTGGATGACCTGACTGCACCAGTTGGCCCTCGCGCATGACCGCCAGTTGATCGGCAAATGACAGCGCCTCGCTTTGGTCATGGGTCACCAGGATGGTGGTGACCCCGGCGTCTGCCAGCAACCGCGCGACCAGTTTGCGCATGGCCGCGCGCAAGCCGGTGTCGAGCGCGGAAAACGGCTCATCAAGCAACATCAGGCGCGGCTGTTGCGCCAGTGCCCGTGCCAGAGCCACACGTTGTTGCTGGCCGCCGGAAAGCTCGTGGGGCCAACGATTGGCCATGCTGGAATCCAGTGCGACGCTGTCCATCAGTTCAGCAATTCGCTCCTGTTTTTGCGCACCTTTGATCGACAGGCCGAAACCGATGTTGGCGGCGACGGTCATGTGCGGGAACAGGGCGCCGTCCTGCGGGACATAACCTATCTGACGTTGGTGCGCCGGGACTTCGTGGGTGTCGTCCACCAACGTCTGGCCGTTGAGTGTCAGGCGACCCCAGTCCGGAAACTCGAAACCGGCGATCATGCGCAACAAGGTGGTTTTGCCCGAACCGGAAGGCCCGACGATCACCGTGCGGCTGCCCGTTGGCACCGACAGGCTGATGTTTTCCAGGGCGCGTTGCGAGCCATAGGATTTGCAGATCGAATGCAGTTCAAGAGCGTTCATCGGCCAGCCGTTTTTTTGGATTGGTGATAGAGGAGCCCGGTCAACGGAAGTGACAGCAGGATCATCAGCAAGGCATATGGCGCGGCAGCGGCGTAGTCGATCTCGCTGGTCAACGCCCAGAACCCGGTCGCCAGCGTGCGCGTGCCGTTCGGCGCGAGCAGCAAGGTGGCGGTCAATTCATTGGTGATCGCCAGAAACACCAGCGCGGCACCCGCGGCTGCACCGGGCGCGGCGAGGCGCAGGGTAATCAGCCACAGTGCGCGGCCGGGCGAGCGACCGAGACTGCGCGCGATGTTCTCCAGCTCCACCGGCGCCTGGGCGATGCCCGCCCGCAAGCTGACCAGCGCACGGGGTAAAAACATCAGCATATACGCCAGCAGCACGGTGATCGTGGTCTGATAAATCGGCCGGGCGAAATGTACCGTGACGGTCACCAAGGCCAGGGCGACCACAATGCCCGGCAATGAGCTGGTGATGTAGTTGCAGCTTTCGAGGACCCGTTGCAGTCGCCCCGGCGAGCGGATCGACAGCCAGGCAATCGGGATTGCCGCGCAGGTGGTGAGGGCCGCACCCGCAATCCCCAGCAGCAACGTCTGTTGCAGTGCCGGTATCAAGTCGTCCATCTGCCAGACGTGCACACCACCGGCGATCAGCCACTTGCCCAAGGTGATCAACGGCACCCCGAGCGCGAGGGCGCAGGTCACGATTTGCAAGGTCAGCGCGAGCACCGTGGGCACCTTTTTCAGGCGCACGAGCTGCTGCTCCCGGGCGCTGCCGGAACCCACGCGGGCATAACGCGCATTGCCACGCGCCGTCGATTCGACGGTGAGCATCGCCAGGCAGCACAGCGCGAGAACACTGGCCAGCATGTGCGCGGCAGGTCCGTTGAAGGTGGATTTGAACTGATCGAAGATCGCCGTGGTGAAGGTGTCGAAGCGGATCATCGCGTACAGGCCATATTCGGCCAGCAGGTGCAGCCCCACCAGCAAGGCGCCGCCGCAAATGGCCAGGCGCAATTGCGGCAGCACGACGCGAAAAAACACGGCCCAGGGCTTGAGCCCCATCGATTGAGCGACATCTTCAATGGCTGGATCGAGCCGACGCAAGGTCGCCGCAATAGGCAAGTAGAGGAAGGGGAAGTAGGCGATGACCGACACCAGAACCCCGGCAAACAGCCCGTGAATCGGCGGCACCAGGCTGACCCAGGCATAGCTGTGGACGAATGCCGGAACCGCCAGCGGCGCGGTCGCCAGTAACGACCACCAGCGTCGCCCCGGCAGATCGCTGCGCTCGGTCAGCCAGGCCAGTGTCACGCCCAGCGCGATGCACAAGGGGATCGTGATCAACACCAGCAACACCGTATTGATCAACAGCTCGCCAACCCGAGGCCGAAACACCAGCGCCAGCAAGGTCGACCAGCCAGTTTGTACGGACACGCCGATGACAAAGGCGATGGGCAGCAGCGCGAGCAGAGAAACCAGCACCGACAAACCGATCACCCACGCACCGCCGCGACCCACGAACAATCCGCGGGAACGGCGGCGTAAAGTTGCGGGAATCGCCTCAGCGACGCCCGCGGGTAATGTTTCAGGTATCAATTAGAGCAGTCCGGCCTGAGTCATCAGCTCCACGGCTTTTTTACTGTCGAGTTTCGAGGCGTCGACTTTCGGCGCGTCGAGCTGCTGCAGCGGCACCAGTTTGGGGTTGGATTCAGCGTTCTTGCCTACAGCGTATTCATAGGAGTTGCCGGTCTTGAGGATCGCCTGGCCGTCTTTGCCGGTGACCCACTTCAGGAACGCCTGGGCTTGATCCTTGTGTTGGCTGGACGCCAGGACACCGCCACCGGAAATACTCACAAACGCGCCCGGGTCTTTGTGCTTGAAGTAGTGCAGGGCGGTGTTCTTGCTGTTCTCGCCGGTCTTGGCCTGATCACCGAAGCGGTAATAGTGATAAATCACGCCGCTGTCAATTTGCCCGGCGTTGACCGCTTTGAGCACTGAGCTGTTGCCCCGGTACGCGGTAAAGTTGTTTTTCATGCCCTTCAGCCACTCAAGCGTGGCGGCTTCGCCCTTGAGCTCCAGCACGGCGGCGACAATCGCCTGGAAGTCGGCACCGGCCGGCGAGGCCGCCCAACGGCCTTTCCACTTGGCGTCGGCGAGGTCCATCAGCGACTTCGGCAATTCGGCTTCAGGCAGTTTGCCCGGGTTGTAGACAAACACCGTGGAGCGCGCCGCGATCCCGACCCATTTGCCATGGGCCGGACGGTAGGCTGCGTCGACTTGCTCCAGGGTGGTCGGCGCCACTGGCGCAAACAGCCCGGCGTTGTCCACCAGCACCATGGCCGGGGAGTTTTCGGTCAGGAACACGTCAGCCGGGGAGGCCGCGCCTTCCTGCACGATCTGATTGCCCATTTCCGTGTCGTCGCCATTGCGTATCGTGACCTTGATCCCGGTTTCCTTGGTAAAACCTTCGACCCAGGCTTTGGTCAGGCTTTCGTGCTGGGCGTTGTAGACCACGATACCGTCGGCATCGGCGGCGTAGACGTGGCCGGCGCTCAGCAGGGCAGTGGCCAGCAGGGCTTTTTTCAGGAAAGAGGGGATATGGCGATTCATGCTTCGGGCAGCTCCTGTTTTTTTGGGCGTCATGCGCAGGATTTCGCGGTTCAACCAATGCGAATCATTTGCATGTTTCGGATCGCTGGAATGTAGTGGGTACAATGAGAAAAAAACGTTAAATAAACCGTTAATACATGTCATTTTCATTCAGATTAGCAGTGACTCAGCCCCTTGCCCTGTCGATCTGATTCAAACGATGTCGTCGATCAGGATATGGCGCTGGCCACGGCTGCAAATCTCGATTCTGGCTTCGACCTCGTAGACATCGCGCAGCATCTGTTCGGTGATCACTTCATCGCTGGGGCCGCTCCCCCGGGACGTTCCATTGGCAATCACCAATACCTGATCGGCAAAGCGTAGCGCTTGATTCAGGTCATGAATGGCAATAAATACAATGACTTCGCGTTTTCGTGCCAGTGCGCGCATGAAGTTCAGCACTTGAACCTGCCGATGCATGTCCAGCGCGCTGGTCGGTTCGTCCATCAGCAGGATTTCCGGTTCGCGCACCAGCGTTTGTGCGATCGATACCAATTGCTGCTGCCCGCCACTGAGTTCACCGAGGTTGCGAAAGGATAGTTCGGTGATGCCGAGCGCGTCGAGAATCTGGTCCACGAGTTTCAGCTCGTCGTCGTGAACGACCCATCGCGGCGTCAGTTGTTTGCGGGCCAGCAGCACGGACTCATAGACGGTCAGCCGGGCACTGGCATTCAAGCCCTGAGGCATATAGCTGATGCCCTGCGGCCCCTTTTTCGAGCCCTGCAAGTTGACCTGTCCCGGGCCGTCGATCATCCCGGCCATGCGTTTGAACAGGGTGGATTTACCCGCTGCATTGGGCCCGACCACTGCGACCACCTGGCCACCGATAAACGTTGCCGTGGTCACGGCGCTAATGATTTCGCGCTGGCCATAGCGGGCGCCAAGGTTTTCAAGCTGGAGCTTCACCATGTGTTTTTCTTCCCGCCGAGGATCAAAGAGATGAAGAACGGCACGCCGATCAGCGAAGTGACCACGCCAATGGGGAAAATCGCACCGGGGATCAGGGTTTTGCTGACCACCGAACTGGCGGACAGAATCAGCGCACCGGTCAGCAATGACGCCGGCAAAAAGAACCGTTGATCTTCACCAATCAGCATCCGGGCAATGTGCGGGCCGACCAGCCCGATAAAACCGATGGTGCCGACGAAGGCCACCGGAAACGAGGCGAGCAGGCTGACCATGATCAGCGTCTGGAAGCGCAAGCTGCGCACGTTGATCCCAAAGCTCGCGGCTTTGTCATCGCCTAAGCGCAGGGCCGTCAGGGCCCAGGCCCGTTTGGCGAAGATCGGCAGGGTGATGAGGATCACCGCGCAAATCACCCCGAGTTTTGGCCAGGTGGCTTTGGTCAGGCTGCCCATGGTCCAGAACACCACGGCCGCCACCGCTTGCTCTGTGGCAAAAAACTGCACCAGTGCCAACAACGCGTTAAACGTAAACACCAGGGCAATGCCGAGCAACACGATGGTTTCGGCTGTTACGCCACGACGCATGCTCAGAAAGTGGATCAGCAGTGCGCAGAGCATGGCCATGATGAACGCGTTCAGCGGCACCATGTACTGCGCCGCCAGTGGAAACAGCGCCACCCCGAAAGCCAGCCCCATTGCCGCGCCAAAACTTGCGGCGGCAGAAAGGCCCAGGGTGAACGGGCTGGCCAGCGGGTTGTTGAGGATCGTCTGCATCTGCGCACCGGCCAGCGACAGCGCCGCGCCGACCGCAACCGCCATCAGCGCGACCGGCAAGCGGATATCCCACATCACCACCCGCACTTGCGCCGACGCCGTGTCCGGTGAAAACAGGGCGCCAAGCACCTCCCTCAGGCTGTAACTGGCCGGCCCCAGCGCCAGATCGAGCAGCACGCTGAACACCAGCAACACCGCCAGCGCCACCAGGATCAGCCGTTTTCGCAGGACCCGTTGACGGTACGTCACGCTCTGCGCAATAGGCAGTTCGCCTAACGAACTCATGGCTTGCCCCCGGTTTTCTCAAGGCTGACGAAGTAGCCCGGCTGGTAGGGCACGGGCAGGAAGCGCTCGTGGAGTTCGCGAAACGCGGCGTCGGGATCCAGATCGGCAAACAGCGCCGGATGGAACCACTTGGCCAATTGCTGGATGGCCACAAACTGATAGGGGCTGTTATAGAACTGGTGCCAGATGGCATGAAATGCTTGATCGTTCTGCGCCTTGATACCGGCGTAGGCGGGGCGTTGGGTATACCAGGCCAGTTTATGTCGTGCTTGTGTCAGGTCCGCGCCCGGTCCGACGCCCACCCAGCGACCGCCGGGCGCAAAGGCTTGCCAGTTGGCGCTGGTGACGACCACTTGGTCCGGGTTGGCGACGATCACCTGTTCGGGGTTCAACTGGCCAAAGGTGTTCACAATGATGCTTTTGGCGATGTTGTTGCCACCGGCCATGTCGACAAACAGGCCGAAATTCTCGTTGCCGAAACTAAGGCAGCAATCGTCGGTGTACCCACCGATTCGCTCGATGAACACCGTGGGCCGCGCAGGGTGTTTGGCCTCGATGACGTCGGTGACACGACGGATCTGTTGATTGCGGAAGTCGATAAACGCCTCGGCGCGCGCCTCCTTGCCAAACAACTGGCCGAACAGGCGCATGGTCGGCTCGGTGTTTTGCATCGGGTTGTTGCGAAAATCGACGTAGACCACCGGGATCCCCAGCGCGTCGAGCTTCTCGATGTAACGCGCATCTTCGGTGGCGTGTTGCGCTTCGATGTTCAGGACGATGACGTCCGGTTGTTGCGAGATCGCTTGCTCGATGTCGAAGGTGCCGTCCTCGAAGCCGCCGAAGGTGGGAATCCTGGCGATGTCGGGGAACTTGCGCAGGTAGGCGCCGTAAGTATCCGGGTCGGACTGAATCAAGTCCTTGCGCCAACCGACGATGCGCTCGATGGGGTTTTGCGTGTCCAGCGCGGCGACCAGGTACAACTGACGCCCTTCGCCGAGTATCACCCGCCTGACCGGGAGGTGAACCTTGACCTTGCGGCCCAGCAGGTCAGTGACCGTGACGGCGGCGGGATCCGGATTCGCCGCGAGCGCGGTGCGTGGTGCCAGAGAAAACCCCACCACGCCCAGCAGCCCCGCCAATAGCAGGGCCGCGAAGGCGTGGCGGCGTGGATGAACAGATGCCATGGTTGAAACCTTTGCAGGTAGCCAGACAGGGCAACGGCTCAGGCCGTTGCCCGGGGCTGAACGTTTCAGAAGTCGACGGTGGCCGACAGTTGCAGGGTGCGCGGCGAACCTTGTGAGAAGGCGCCATAGGACGCGACACCGGACCAGTACTCACGGTCGAAAACGTTCTGCACTGTGGCCCGGAACGTGGTCGGACGCTCGGCGATGCGCGTGGCGTAACGTGCGCCAACATCGAAGCGGGTCCAGGGGTCGAGTTCCTGGGTGTTGGCCTGGTTGACGTATTGGCTGCCGGTGTAGATCGCGCCGCTGGTCAGGGTCAAACCTTCGATCCACGGCGTATCCCACTCGGCCCACAAGTTGGCCTGGACCTCGGGCACGCCCACCGGCTTGTTGCCGCGATTGGCGACGGTTGCGGTCTTGGTCAGTTCAGCGTCGAGGACGGTGACGCCACCGAGCAGGCGAGTGCCTTGGGCGATCTCGCCAAACACGTTCAACTCTACGCCCCGGTTGCGCTGTTCACCTTGTACCGAGAACACGCCGGAGGCCAGCTCGCCGCTGGGTTTCTTGATCTGGAACAGGCTGAGCGTGGAGGTGAAGGTGCCGTAGTCGACCTTGACCCCGACTTCCTGCTGGCGGGAAATGTACGGCGCGAAGATCTCGCCGGAGTTCGACGCGGTGGCCGGGGCGATGTCGCCCTTGCTCAAGCCTTCGATGTAGTTGTAGTAGAACGACACGTGGTCCCAGGGCTTGACCACCACCCCGAACAGCGGCGTGGTTTCGCTTTCGTCGTAAGACGTGGTGACGGCGCCGGCCGCATTGAAGTTGTCGGATTCGATGTTCTGCTTGCGCAGGCCGACAGTGACCTGCAAGCGCTCATCCAGTACCGAAAGGGTGTCGGCCAGCGCCACGCCCGACAGTTCTGTCTCGGAAACTTTGAGGGCATCCGGTTCGGCAATGGACGGTTTCGGACGGTCGATCGGGTGGTACATGTTCGACAGCACGGCCGGGCCGGAGATGATGCCGCGTTTCAGTTCGTCGCGATAACGGGTGACCTGCAACGTGGTGCTGTGGCTGATCGGGCCGGTGTCGAAGCGCAGGCGGGCACCAGCGTCGACGGTGTAGCGCTCGACTTCGAACTTGTAGTAGCCCGGGATTGAAGAGGTGTCACCCGCGTTGTTGAGAATGGTGGGAGTCTGATCAGACATCCGCTTCACGTCCGACCGGCCGCCACCGGCGTGGGCAAACACGGTCAAGGCGTCGTTGAGGTCGTACTCGGCACCAAGCAGGGCCGATTTATCGCGGGTTTCGGCCCAACCCCAGTCCTGGCTCACGTTGGTGCGGCCGTTGGCGGCGGAGGGAATCTCCACGCCCGAGGCGATGAGGAACGGACGGGATGCGGCGTCGAATTGTTCTTTCTGGCTGATCAGGTCCAGGGTGGTTCGCAGACGATCACCCTGATAGTCCAGGGAGATGGCGCCGATGTCGACGTCACGAGATTGATCGTCGATGGCCGTGTCACCTTGCTGGGTGCTGCCGTTGACGCGCACACCGAAGCGACGTTCTTCGCCGAAGCGTCGGCTGACATCGATGTGCCCGCCGATCTGCGAATCCATGGCGTAGCTGGCGGTGAAACGGGTCAGGTCCTCATCGAGAGAACGCTTGGGGACTACGTTGATCACGCCACCGACACCACTGTTGGGCGACATGCCGTACAGCAGGGCGCCGGGGCCCTTGATCACTTCGATACGCTCGGCGTATTCGGTGAAGACCCGGTAGTTGGGTGCAACGCCATACACCCCGTCGAATGCCAGTTCGCCGAGGTTGCCTTCGCCCACCGGGAAACCGCGAATGAAGAAGGAATCGACAATGCCGCCGGTCTGGCCAGTGGAGCGTACCGAGGAGTCGCGCTCCAGCACATCGGCCACTGTCACGGCCTGCTGATCTTTCATCAGCGTCGAGGTGTAGTTGCTGACGCTGAACGGCGCGTCCATCACGTCCTTGTTGCCCAGCATGCCGAGACGCCCGCCACGGGCGACCTGACCGCCCGGGTAGGCTGGCGGCAAGCTGCCCTTGCGACCGTCGGTGCCGTTGATCGTGGTTTCGGCAAGGGTCAGGTCACCCTCGCTGTTGGCCGGGATCGGCGCCAGGGTGTAGCTGCCATCAGTGCGCGGCACTATTTGCAGACCGCTGCCGGACAACAGTCGGGTGATCGCTTCCTGGGTCGAGTACGTGCCGGAAAGCCCCGGACTCATCAGGCCCTCGGTCATCGATGGCTGGAATGACAGCGCAATGCCGGCGTCCACCGCGAACTTCGACAAGGTTGCCCCCAGCGGGCCGGGGGCAATGCTATAGGCGCGGGTCGCAGTGGCATCCAGTGACGCTGGCGCGGCAAGGGCAACGGGGCAGGCGACGCCGGTCAGGGCAAGGCTTAGCAACGCGCTGCGGATAGCCAGCTTGAGTGAGCGATCCGAACGCAGAGGGCGTGCAACGAACATGGAGTGATGACCCTTTCGACGAGGTTGAGAAGTTCTTCCTTTCCTTGCCAGTCGAGATCAAAAAAAGTATCACCCGCTCAGCCATTTTTTTTTGCGCGAGGTTCAGGCGGGGGAGAGCGTCACCCAATAACCGCTCAAGTGGCCGGTTGCGAGCACCGGGTAGGTTTGCACCAGCATGTTCAAGGTGCGTTGGGTATCGCTGATGGGGAACGCGCCAGAAATGCGCAGATCGGCAATCGC
This sequence comes from Pseudomonas sp. GM60, assembly GCF_000282415.1. Lineage (NCBI taxonomy): Bacteria > Pseudomonadati > Pseudomonadota > Gammaproteobacteria > Pseudomonadales > Pseudomonadaceae > Pseudomonas > Pseudomonas sp. GM60. The sequence continues at coordinate 129,975 of NZ_AKJI01000030.1, read as the reverse complement.
CGGATCACAACGCACGAAGCCTTTGCGATAACGCGCCAGTTCCGCGATGAAGTCGGCCAGACGCATGTTGTCAGCCATCAGCATGCCTTGGGTCCAGGCGCTGACGGAGCGGTCCACCGGGTTCAACAGGCCGAAAGCCTGCGATGAAAAGTCGGTGCGTTGCCCGGCATTGACGATCAAGGGCGTTACGCCGTTGCCACCGGGCAGTTCAACCCTGACAGCGCCGTCCAGTACCGCGAGCTGAGTGCGGGTTTGCAGTTCGCGCACCGTAAACCGCGTGCCCAATGCCTGCATTCGCCCCTGACGGGTGGTCACCAGAAACGGTCGGGACTGGGGGGCGACATCCGGCGCGGTCTGCACCAGGATTTCACCTTCACGCAAATTGATCAGCCGTTGACGGGCGTCGAACAGCACATCGATCGCCGAATCGGTGTTGAGGGTAATGCGCGAACCATCGGCCAGCGTCAACTCGCGTTGCTGGCCCACGGCGGTCCGGTAGTCGGCCGACCATTGCTGGGATTCAACCAGCTTCCAACTGCCCCAGCCGGCGGGTAACACGGCCAGCATTATCGCCAGTTTGCCGAGGGCCACGCGGCGCTCGGGATTGCTCGGGCGATCCAGCGCCGACATCGCCAATGACGGGGGCAGGCCGCCCAGCTTGCTTTGCAGCAGTTGGGCGCGGCCCCAGGCGCGGCTGCGTTCAGGGCTGCTGACGCGCCAGCATTCCCACTCGGCGCGTTCGATATCGTCAAGGTCGCCTTCGCTGATGCGCATCAGCCACTCGGCCGCTTCGTCGAGTACTTGTGGATCAATCTGAGTGGGCGTGGCGTAGGTCGACATTCATTCCACCAGCATCAGGCATTGAACGAAGGCCTGTTTCATGTAGCGCTTCACGGTGATCAGCGACACGTCCAGTTGCGTGGCGATGTCGTCGTATTTCAGCCCGCTGATCTGCGACAACAGGAACGCGCGTTTGACCAGCGGCGGCAGGGCGTCGAGCATCGCGTCGATTTCATGCAGGGTTTCCAGCACGATGAAACGCAATTCGGGCGAGGGCGCTTCAGGGGCAGGCAACAGCGCCAGGGCATCCAGATAGGCGCGTTCAAGCGCCTTGCGCTGATACCAATTGACCAGAATGCCCTTGGCCACACAGCTCAGGTAGGCGCGGGGCTGTTCAATGACCGCGACCCTGGAAGCCAGTATGCGTGTGAAGGTGTCTTGCGCCAGGTCCGCCGCATCCATGGCGTTGCCCAGTTTTTTGCGCAGCGTGGCGTACAACCAGCCGTGATGGCCGGTATAGAGAGCCTCGATCGCGCGCAGGTGATTGTGATGAGTCGCGGGCAGGGTATCGCTCATGGATGATAATTTTTAGCGATTGAGAAGTATTCCCAATCCTAAGTGACTGCACCCCTGCGGCGCAAGGGGGAGGCTGATCAGTCGCAGCGTGGCGCTTCGTCCGGTTGCAACAGTACTGATCGATAACGCAAGGCGACAATGAGCACCAAGGCCATTGCGTAGGCGAGGCAAACGGTCAGATAGGTGTATTGCAGGCCGTAGACCTGACTGAGCAAACCGCCCAGGGAAATACCTGCGATGGAGGCCAGTTGCGCAGTGCTCTGAGCCACACCCAGTACATAACCCTGTTGTGAACTGTCGACCGTTTTGGAAATCAGCGCCATCAGCACCGGCGTCGTGGCGCCCAGCAGCACGCCCCATAGGAAGTAGGCGATGACAAACACTGCCGGGTTTCGGGTAAGGCCGGCAACGCCGGTCAGGCCGATGCAGCCAATGACAACCCAGGACATTCGCTGCAGGGTTTGCTGTTGGGTTCGGTGTTCGAAGTAGCGTGCCCAGCGTGTCGCCGAAAGGATGAAGCCCAGTGCCAGCAAGCCGTAACACAGGCCCGTGACCGAGTTGCCAACCTCAAACACCGAGCTGACGTACAACGAAAACGATGTCTGCGGCAGCATCCGCGCCAACAGCAGAATGCCCATGACGCCCAACAGCGACATCAGGGGGGAACCCTGCCACACGCCGCGGGCTCGAGTCGGCTGCGGCGCCGCATCCACCACCGGCGTTTTTTTCACGGGCGGTACATCCGGCAACGTCACGGCCGCCACCACGGTGCACACCGCGCAGAGCGCCGAAGCGATGAGATTGATCCAGAAAAAAGTCGCGTAATCGAGAATCAGACCGCCAACCACTGCGCCGAGCAACGAGCCGACGTTGGTGGAGATTTGCAGGATCGCAAACAGGCGGGCCCGCCGTGATGGCGCCTCGATACTGACCCCGTAAGCCTGGGCTGGCGCGATATACCCGGCAAAGGCGCCTTGCAGGAAGCGCAGCAGCAGAATCACCCAGATATCGCTGCACAGCGCCAACCCCAACTGAGTCAACGACAAACCGGCCAAGGCACGAATCATCATCAACTTGTGGCCATAACGGTCGCCGATCCGGCCCCAGAAGGCGCTGGTCAGCATGATGCCCAGCATCGGGCCGACGTACACGGCGATGCTGGCGAAACTGAACAGCGATTCCGACGTGGTCAGCCCGCGCAGGTAGACCGGCCAGAACGGGCCGCTCATTTCCATCGCACCCATGGAGATGAGCTGGATCGTGAACAGAAGATAAATCAGGATTCTGACGCTGGAACCCTGAAAAGTGCCTGAATGGAACATCGGTCAGCCTCGGTGGTTGGCCGGCATCCTACGTGCTTTGCCATCGAGGGAAAACCATATCGGGCGTTCTGTATCGGTGTCAGTTGGCAGATGGACAGCCTCGCTGCGCAGTGGTTGCCGCCTGGCTGATCAACGCGGCCAGGCGTTTGACGTTGTTTTGCTGGGCCACCACCAAGTCATCAATGGAGGGGCCTGAAGGCGTCTGCAAGGTGCTGCGGCACGTAATCAGCGTGCTATCGCCTTCGCCGGGATTGCGCAGGCGCCATTTGACGTCGATCAAACCGTACTGCCCGGGAATCGAGTCGAAGCGTTGCACCTCCAGGCGTACTGACACTCTTCGCTTCGGACTGCTGTTGGCCAGTTGATCCACCAGAGCACTGCGCAACTCGTCCACCAGACTCGCAGCCCACCATTGGGTTTCGAGAATTGCCACACCGCTGTTGCCCTGACGAATGACGATCTGCGGGCGATCGACCTGGGCCGGTACGCTGAGGCTTTCGATCTGGATTTCCCCGCCGTTGCCTCGTGCGGTGCCGCTCAATTGTGCCGGGGTCAGGGTGTGGAACTGAATCGGGTCACTGCGGCAGGCGGCGAGCAGTAGACACGCAGTGACCAAGGTAATCTTCAGCGGAAAAGCCATGGGTGTTGCTCCTGTGGTCAGTTGCGCGGTGGGCCCTGTAGGTCCGTCGGTGCTGCGTTATTGGGACGACCGCGAATCAGCGACTCTGGATGCCGGCCCAGGTAATCCGAGAGCTCACGCAGGGAGCGCGACATGCGCCCGAGTTCTTCCAGGGTCTGGGTCAATTGCTCGCGTTGCGGCGAGTCTTCAGCAAGGGTCGAGCTGGCCGATTGCAGGGTTTTGCTGACGTCTGCCAGGGTGGTTTGCACGCCAGGCAGGGTCTTGGCGTTGAATTGCGCGAGGCCCTTGCGCAGCTCTACGAGGTTGCTGTCGAGGTTGCCGGCGATGCGCTCGATGGGCAGTTGGTTGATCTTGGTGACCATGCCTTCGAGTTTTTCCTGCAATTGTTCGAGGCTGCCAGGAATGGTGGGAATGCTGACAGGGCGGGCGGTCGGGTCGAACACGACTTTCTCCGCTTTGGGGTAGAAGTCGAGTGCGATGTACAACTGGCCGGTCAACAGATTGCCGCTGCGCGCCTGGGCCCGCAGACCGTTTTCGATGAAGCTGCCCATCAACCGTACGCCGGCGGCTTCGTCATTGGGGTCATGCTTCAACGCTTCAAGCATTCTGGCGTGGGCCTGGCCGAGCCGTTGCGGGTAGATCACGATGCCGACGTTGACCGGAAAGCTGCGTTTTTTCGGGTCGAAATCCAGATTGACTGACACGACCCTGCCGAACTCGATGCCGAGGAATTCCACCGGTGCACCGACCTTCAGCCCGCGCAATGCCTGGTCGAAACGCAAACTCAGGAACTGCGCCTTGCCGCTGGGCGGGGCGAGGGCGGTTTGCTGGTCTTCGAACAGCTCGAAGCCTTTGTCCTCCAGCGCCGGTTTATCGTTGGGGCTGTATTCCGGAGCCCTGAACGTGATGCCGCCCACCAATATGGACGAGAGCGACTCGGTCTTCACCGAAAAACCGTTGGCGCCGACGTTGACATCGATGCCGCTGGCATTCCAGAACCGGGTGTTATCGGTGACGAAGGCATCGTTGGGCGAATGGATAAAGACTTCGAGGTTTACCCCTTTGCCATCGGCATCCAGGGCATAGGCGACCACTTGGCCGACCGGAATTTTGCGGTAGTAGACGGGGGAACCAATGTCGAGCGAGCCCAGGTCCTGGGTGTGCAGCGTAAAGCGCTTTCCGGGTTCGCCATAGGTAATGGGGGGCGGATTTTCCAGCCCGGTGAAATTCTTCGACCGGGCATTGGCCTGGCCGATGTCGGCGCCAATGTAGTCCCCGGACAGCAGTGTATCGATGCCCGAGACGCCGCCAGCACCGATGCGGGGCCGCACCACCCAGAATTGCGAGTCTTCGCGGGTGAAACTTTCCGCCTGCTTGGACAGTTTGACGGTGGCGTTGACGCTTTTCTGGTCGTTGCTCAGTTCCACGTCGGAGACATGCCCGATCACCACGTTGCGGTATTTGACCTCGGTCTTGTTGGCGGTCAGGCCGCTACCGGTCTTGAACGTGACGGTAATGGTCGGTCCTTCCTGCAAAATGCTGTGCACTACCAGCGAAATACCCACCAGCACCGCGACAATCGGCACGATCCACACCAATGAAACGCTGTAGCGGCGGGTCTTGATGGGGGCCTGCCCGGGAGCTTGCGGCCCGTCAGCGGCTTGAGACTTCATCCATGACCTCCTCGTTTTCGGAATGTTGCTGATCCCAGATCAGACGTGGGTCGAAACTCATCGCCGACAGCATGGTGAACACCACCACCAGACCAAAAAACAGGATGCCCGCGCGCGGTTCGATATCGGCCAGCGCCTGGAACTTCACCAACGAAGCCACCAGGGCGACCACGATCACGTCGAGCATCGACCAATAACCGATGAGCTCGACGAAACGGTACATTTTTGAGCGCTCTTTGCGCGCCCAATCACTGTCGCGCTGAACGGTCACCAGCAATAACGTCAGGGCGACGAACTTGATGCCCGGCACCGCGATGCTGGCAATGAAAATGATCAGGGCGATGTCCCAGGCGCCGTGCTGCCAGAAATCCAGCACACCGCCCATGATTGTGCTGTCCGCGCCGCTGCCGACCATTTTGGTGTTCATCACCGGCAACACATTGGCCGGGATGTAAAACACCAACGATGTGATCAAGTAGGCCCAGGTTCGGGTCAGGGCGTTGGTTTTGCGCCGATGCAGCGGCGCACCGCAGCGTTCGCATTCGTGGGGTTCGCCGGTCATGTCACAGGCCAGGCCGCAGCTGTGGCAGAGACACAGGTTGAGTTCGCTGGCGACCGGTGGCGTGTTCATAAGACATCCCACAGTTCACGGACATCGCGCCCGGCGACGCGGATCATCATCAGGCTGAGAATGGCCAGGGCGAACAGGCCGATGCCGGGCAGGACGTCGAGCAACCCGGCGAGCTTGATCACCGCGACCATCGCCCCCAGCAGGCAGACTTCCAGCATGCTCCAGGGCCGCAGGGTTTCCAGCCAGCGCATACAGAATTTGAAACCCGGCGAACGATGGGAGGCGAGGGCAAAACTCAGGACCCAGATCAGCAGCAGCAACTGGAAAATCGGCGCGATGATCATGGCGATCGCCGCCACCATCGCGATGAAGGTAATCGGACCCAGACTCAGGGCCTGCACCGAATCCCACAGCGTCGCGCTGTTTTTCAGGCCTTGCAGGCTGATGCTCATGACCGGGTAGAAATTGGCGAATATCCACAGCATCAGCGCGGTGACGGTCAGCGCCAGCCGCTGCTCCACCGTCAGGCCGTTATAGCGCTGAAGCACGCCGCCGCAGCGCGTACAGAGGGTTTTCTGATGTTTGGCGAGCGTGACTTTTTGATACACGCAGTCGCAGTGCTCGCAGATGATCAGTTGGTCAGTCGTAGCCATAGGCCGCACTCGCCAGGAGGCAGGAAAGTCAGAGCACATCCTCAATATAGAAGTGCCTTGCGATTGAGCAAATTAAAAGGCGGACTAAGAGCCGGTTTGCTGGCGATCGGGCCTTGAGTCCTGCACTGATCTTTCGGCCGCCATCGCCAGCAAGCCGGCTCCTACAGGGTTTTGTGTTTACCCGGTGGATCGGCTGCGCACGGATATTGTAGGAGTCGGCTTGCCGGCGATCGGGCCTTGAGGTTTGCGGTGATGTTGAGGATGCCATCGCCAGCAAGCTGGCTCCTACAGGGGGTGGTGTTTACCCGATGGATCGGCTGCGCATGGCTATTGTAGGAGCCGGCTTGCTGGCGATTGGGCCTTGAGGTTTGCGGTTATCTTGGGGGCGCCATCGCCAGCAAGGAGTGGGTGTTTTAGCCGAGGATTTCGCGCAGGCGATACCAGAACATGCCGAGGGCCAGCAGCGGTGAGCGCAGCTTCGGGCCGCCGGGGAAGGTCATGTGGGGCACGGCGCTGAATATGTCAAAGCCTTGGCTGTGCCCGGCATGAATCGCTTCGCCCAGCAGTTTGGCGCACCAGTGGGTCACGTTCAGGCCGTGACCGGAATAACCCTGTGCGTAGAACACGTTCGGATGCTGGTTCAAGCGCCCGACCTGCGGGAAGCGATTGGCGGTAATACCAATCTTGCCGCCCCATTGATAATCAATGCGCACATCGGCCAGTTGCGGGAACACCTTGAGCATTTGCGGGCGCATGTAGGCGGCAATGTCTGCCGGATCACGCCCGGAATAATGGCAGGCACCGCCGAACAGCAAACGCCGGTCCGCCGAGAGCCGGTAGTAATCCAGGCCGACTTTCTGGTCACACAGCGCCAGGTTCTGCGGGATCAACTGCGTTGCGACGTCAGGCGCCAAAGGCTCGGTGGCGATGATGTAGCTGCCCGCCGGAAGCACCTTGCCGCTGAGCTTCGGTTCGAGTTCGTCCAGATGCGCGTTACACGCCAGCACCAAACTGCCTGCGCGCACCGTGCCCCCGGCACAACGCACCTGCACGGTATTGCCATGAATCAACTCCAGCACCGGGCTCTGTTCAAAGATCTGCACTCCAAGCGATCGCGCCAGTCGCGCTTCGCCGAGCACCAGATTGAGCGGGTGCAAGTGCCCGGATCCCATGTCCACCAGGCCACCGGCATACACGCCTGAGTTCACCACGTGCTCACGGATCTGCTCCGGCCCGACCAAGCGCGTCTCATGGGCGTAACCCGACTCGACAAGGCCTTCCTGCTCGGCCTTGAACGCCGCGAACTGTGCCTTGGTGTTGGCCAGTTCGCAAAAACCCCAGCGCAAATCGCAATCGATGCCGTGCTCGCGGATGCGCTTGCCCACCAGCTCCACCGATTCGGTTCCCGCGCGCTCCAGGTAACGCACGCCTTCTACACCGACGTGCCGGGCGAAACCGCTGACGTCATGGCCAATGCCGCGGATCAACTGACCACCGTTGCGCCCACTGGCGCCCCAGCCGATCCGTCGGGCTTCCAGCAAAATCACCGAGAGCCCGCGCTGAGCCAGTTCGATGGCCGTGTTGACCCCGGTAAACCCGCCGCCGATCACGCAGACATCGGCGACAAGGTCCTCTTCCAGCGCAGGGAAGGGCGTCAGCGTATGGGCCGATGCCGCGTAATAGGAACGCGCATGTTCGTGGTTGTACTGATTCATTTGTTGGACTTCACTTTGCTCCAGGAACGGGTCATCAGCCGCATGATCGCCTGGGGCGGGGTGGTCGAGATGTAGAGTTTGTCGAGCACTTCCTGAGGCGGGTAAACCTCGGGATTGTTCACCAACTCAGGGTCCATGAATTGCTTGGCGGCCGGGTTGGGGTTGGCGTAACCGACCGAAGCGCTGACCTTGGCGATCACTTGTGGGTCGAGCAGGTAGTTGATGAAGGCGTGCGCCTCTTTCGTGTTACTTGCGTCGGCAGGAATCGCCAGCAAATCGAACCACAGGTTGCTGCCTTCCTTCGGAATCGCGTAGGCGATGTTCACGCCGTTCTTGGCTTCCTTGGCGCGGTTGGCGGCCTGGAACACGTCGCCGGAATAACCGAACGCCACGCAGATGTCGCCGTTGGCCAGGTCCGACACGTACTTGGATGAGTGGAAGTAAGTGATGTAAGGCCGGATGCTCAGCAGCTTGGCCTCGGCCTTCTTGTAGTCCTCGGGATTTTCGCTGCGCGGGTCCATGCCCATGTAGTTGAGGATCGCGGGGAAGACTTCATCCGCCGAGTCCATCATCGACACGCCACACTGGCTGAGCTTCTTGATATTTTCCGGTTCGAACAGCACGGCCCAGGAGTCGATGTGATCGATGCCCAACACTTGCTTGACCTTGTCGACGTTGTAGCCGATGCCATTGGTGCCCCACAGGTAAGGCACCGAATGCTCGTTACCGGGATCGTTTTTCTCCAGTAGCGCCAGCAGTTTTGGGTCGAGGTTCTTGAAGTTCGGCAGCTGTGCGCGATCCAGCTTGAGGAACGCGCCGGCTTTCACCTGGCGCGCGAGGAAGTGGTTGGACGGCACTACCACGTCATACCCGGTACGACCGGCGAGCAGTTTACCCTCCAGGGTTTCGTTGGAGTCGAAAACGTCGTAGATCACCTTGATTCCGGATTTGGCCTGGAAGTCGGCGAGGGTGGTTTCGCCGATGTAATCGGTCCAGTTGTAGACGCTGACCTGTGGTTGAGCCTGGGCAACAGCGCTGAACAGCAGGGCCAGCGCGACCGGGACCACGGATTTCAATAGACGCATATCGACACCTCTTGGAGTTATTGGATTCTTCCTGAGTTTTACTGTCCCTCTGTAGGAGCCGGCTTGCTGGCGATGGCGGTGTGTCAGGCGCCATCAATGTTGATTGATACACCGCCATCGCCAGCAAGCCGGCTCCTACAAAGGAAACGTGATCTCATATGACGTGTGGTTGTTAGACGCTTAAGAGCAAAAACTCCCGCTCCCACGAGCTGATCACCCGCTTGAAGTTCTCGTGCTCCGCCCGCTTGACCGCGACATAACCGCGGACAAACTTGCTGCCCAGATAACGCTCGATGGTTTCGCATTCTTCCATCTGCGTCAGCGCGTCTTCGATGGTGATCGGCAGGCGCAGGTTACGTCGTTCGTAGGCTCGGCCCTGTACCGCAGCGCTCGGCTCGATGCGTTCGACCATGCCGAGGTAACCGCACAGCAGGCTGGCGGCGATGGCCAGATACGGGTTGGCATCGGCGCCGGGCAAGCGGTTTTCCACGCGCATCGCCTCAGGGCTGGAGGTCGGCACACGCAGGCCCACGGTGCGGTTTTCCTCACCCCACTCGACGTTCACCGGTGCCGAGGTGTCAGGCAGGAAACGGCGGAACGAGTTCACGTTGGGCGCAAACATCGGCAGCACTTTGGGGATGTATTTCTGCAGGCCGCCGATGTAATGCAGGAACAGCTCGCTCATCTGCCCGTCGGCATTGGCGAAGATCGGCTGGCCGGTGGCGATGTCCACCACACTCTGGTGAATGTGCATGGCGCTGCCCGGCTCGTCGCCAATCGGCTTGGCCATGAACGTCGCCGCAACATTGTGCTTGAGCGCTGCCTCGCGCATCGTGCGTTTGAACACCGTGATCTGGTCGGCCAGGTCCAGCGCGTCGCCATGACGGAAGTTGATTTCCATCTGCGCCGGGCCGTCTTCGTGGATCAGCGTGTCGAGGTCCAGGCCTTGCAATTCGCACCAGTCGTAGACGTCTTCAAACAGCGGGTCGAACTCGTTGGCGGCGTCGATGGAAAACGACTGACGCCCACTTTCCGCACGGCCCGAACGGCCCATCGGCGCCTTGAGCGGCAAGTCCGGGTCTTCGCAGCGCTGGGTCAGGTAAAACTCCATTTCCGGCGCGACAATCGGCTTCCAGCCTTTGTCGGTGTACAACTGCAAGACTTTCTTCAGCACGTTGCGCGGCGACAGTTCAATCGGGTTGCCGAACTTGTCGAAGGTGTCGTGGATCACGATTGCGGTGGGCTCGATGGCCCACGGGATCACGTACACCGCATCGGAAACCGGCTTGCACACCATGTCAATGTCGGCCGGGTCGAGCAGGTCGTAGTAGATGTCGTCGTCGACAAAGTCCCCGGTTACCGTTTGCAACAGCACACTTTCCGGCAGGCGCATGCCTCGCTCATGCAGGAACTTGTTGGTGGGCGCAATTTTGCCGCGTGCAATGCCGGTCAGGTCGCTGACGACACACTCGACTTCGGTAATCTTGTGATCTTTCAGCCACGTGAGCAGCTGATCGAAAGGGACATTCATAAAGACCTCGTTATTGGTTTTATTAACGCCGGGGAGGGTGGTTTCATCCGCCACACACTTCCCCTGGGACGCGTTGACGACTATCTTGGGCGAGCCTTGACGTTCCATCTATCCACTTTCAGCAGCACCAAAACGCACCAAACGAGTGCGTAAGGTCACCCATGACAGCGTGCAATCCATTACAGGTCCAAGCGTTCGATACCGCCGATGTCGCCGAGCAAATCCGCGCCACACCCGGTTGGGTCCAGCATTACCAGCAGATGTCGCCGGGGCATTTCGCCGGGCGGGTGCGTTACCTCGACCTGCAGGGCGTAGAGATTTACGAAGAACACATGAACACCCGGGTCGAGCAGAATTTCAGCGCGCCCGAGGGTGCACTGGCGTTCTGTTTCGATCGCAGTGACAACGCGCTGTACGTGCTGAATGAAGAAAGCCGCAACATCTGGATCACGCCGGAGAACTACCAGGAAATTGCCGTGGTGTTCGGGGCGGAGTTCGTTCAGCGTCACGGTCTGAATGTCGCCAGACTCGAAGGATTGTTCATGGCGCCGCTGAATTCGGGGCAGAACGCGCTGTTCAGTCGCTGGCTGAGCGGGACCTTGACCCGGTTGGCGCAAACCCTCGATCCGCCGAGCAAAGAGGCCTTGACCCAGCAGTTGCTGGAAGACTGCCTGTACATCCTCGACAACGCCTCGGTCTGCCTGGATCGCGGCGGTTTGCAGCGCCGCGCTGAAGAGCGGGCGGTGATGAAGCGCATTGGTGAATGGGCGGCCGATTCCCCGGAAGAAACCCTGAACCTGCTGGAGCTTTCCCGGGTTGCCGGGGTGTCATTGCGTCAGTTGCAGCACGCGTTCAAGGCGTACACCGGCATGACGCCGACCCATTGGCTGCGTCTGCGCCGACTCAACAGCGCCCACCGCGAACTGCTCAATCGCTCGCCTATGGAAACCACCGTGGCCGAAGTGGCGATGCAGTGGTCGTTCTGGCATTTGGGGCGGTTTTCCAGCAGCTACCGAGCGTTGTTCAAAGAGCTTCCCAGTCAGACCCTCGCGCGCAAAACCGGTCGGGCATCAAGCCGCTGAGCCGATCACTGCTCAGCGTGGCTTGGTTGCTTTGGGCGATTTAGTGCTGCCGGGGATGTGCAGGTAAGCCATGACGCTTTCGGTCAACTCGGTCGCCAGTTTGACGGCTTCCTTGTTGCGCGCCATCACCCCTGCGACCAACCCTTCGATCAAGGCGAGTACGGCGATGTTGGAACTGGTCATGACCGGGTGATCGGCCGGGGCGAACAGTACGTGATCGGCAACGCTGGTCAGCGGCGACGCAGGCGAATCGGTGATTGCCAGCACCTTGGCCCCGCGTTCATGGGCGAAACGGGCAAGTTGCAGGGTGTCGAGCGAGTAACGCGGCAGGGCAATCGCGAGCAGGACGTCCTGGTCGGTAATCGCGGCCAGACGGTAAGCGGCGTTTTCGTTACCGCCCTCCATGCTGATAGCGGTGGCGTCCGCACAGAACGGCATCAGCGTCGAGGCGGCGAGGCCGGCAAAGTAGACGCTGTTGCCAAACCCAAGAATGTAGATTTTGCGTGCATTGATCAGGCTGGTGACGAACGATTCAAACGTGTCTTCATGGTTGTTGGTCGCCGCCGTCGCCAGGTTACTGGTGGCGCTCTGGATTTGTTCCTGCAGCCCAAACGCGCCGTCGGGGCGATGCGCCAGTTCGTTGCGCAGCTTGTCGACGGGCGAGACCATTTGCTGCAACGTCGCCACCAGCTCGGCCTTCATGCCGGTGTAGCCGCCGAGGTTCAGGGCTTTGGCCAGGCGGTTTACCGCTGCGGGTGAGGTGGATGTGACGTGAGCCATCTCTTCAATGGTCAGCGTCGCGGCCTTCAGCGGGTGACGCAGAATGAAGTCGGCCACTTTGCGCAGTGACGGCGGCAATTCGGAAACGGTTTCCGCCAGTTTGCGCATGACCGGCGCGGCATAGACCGTGGTGTCTTTCGATGGGGTCGGCATATCCGGCTCAACATTTCCTGAGAATTAGAGAAGGCCTGGCATGAGGTTGGCGCGAGTGTATCCGAAGCCGACCCTCGGCGTGCAGCGTAAGGGCGAGGGTCGGTGACGCAAACGCGCGGATTACTTCAAGCTGCCGGCCAAAAACTGTTGCAGCCGTTCGGACTGTGGTTTTACCAGCACCTCACGCGGATCACCGCGCTCTTCGACCAGGCCCTTATGCAGGAACACCAGTTGATTGGAGACTTCCCGGGCAAAACCCATTTCGTGGGTCACCACCACCATGGTGCGGCCTTCCTGAGCGAGGTCCTGCATGACCTTCAGCACTTCGCCGACCAGTTCGGGGTCGAGTGCCGACGTCGGTTCATCGAACAGCATCACTTCCGGTTCCATGGCCAGCGCACGCGCTATCGCCACGCGCTGCTGCTCGCCACCCGACATATGCGCCGGCCACGCGTTCATGCGGTGCGCCACGCCGACTTTGTTCAAGTAATGCTCGGCCTTTTCCCGCGCTTCTTTCTTGCCCAGCCCCTGCACATGCACCGGGGCTTCCATGACGTTTTCAAGGGCACTCATGTGCGACCAGAGATTGAAGTGCTGAAACACCATCGACAGTCGCGAACGCATGCGCTGCAACTGCCGGGGTTCGGCAGCCTTCAGGCCACCGAGTTTGTTGTTCACCAGTTTGAGCTGCTCGCCATTGAGCACGATATTGCCCGCGTTCGGCTGTTCCAGCAGGTTGATGCAGCGCAGGAAGGTGCTTTTGCCTGAGCCGCTGGAACCGATGATGCTGATGACGTCGCCCGCTTTCGCTTCCAGGGATACGCCCTTGAGCACTTCGTGGGTGCCGTAGCTTTTGTGCAGGTTCTGGATTTCAAGTTTGTACATTCTGTTCACTCTCTGGTGTCAGTCGCTGAGTAAGCGGCCCTGGCGAATCAGGCGGGTGCCGGCGACTTTGGCCAGCCACAAACCGGGTTGGGCAAAACGCAGACGTTCGCGGGCATAAAGGATGCCGTCGGTGCTGGCGCGCACGATGCTGTGGCGATCGTTCAGCGGATCAAGCACTTCAAACAGTGGATCGCCAACCTTGACCCGGGCGCCCAGCGGTTGCAGGAAACTCACCACACCGGGGTGCGGCGCGTAGGCGTATTGCGTCCCGGCGAATGGCGTTGCTTCACAAGCGGATATCGGGGCCTGGGGCCAGTCACCGCTGATCAGGCCTTGTTCGGCGAGATAGCCGAGAATGGCCTCGGCGCTGTCGACACATTGCTCGCGCTCGGTGTCGGCCATGCCACGCAATTCGATGGTTGTGGCCACGCACGCCATCGGGATAGCCGCTTCGGGAAACAGCTCGGCCAGGCGTAACCAAGGAATCGCACAGGCTTCATCGAAGGCACTGCCGCCAGCATCTTCGGCCAGCAGGGCGGCACCGGCGCCCAGGCGTGCGGCCAATGAGCGCAAGCGTGGCCAGTGTTGCGGCATGGCATAAAGCAGCATGATCGACTCGAAGTCGCAGTGCAGGTCCAGCACCACGTCGGCGTCACACGCATGCTGCAACAGCAGGCGACGCAGGCCATCGAGTTCCGAAGTGGCTGGTGGTATGTCGGCGAGGACATCGGCCATGGCGCGACGGATCAGCGCGGTGTTGACGTCTGCGTCGGCGCCCAGTTGACCTTTCACCAATGCGGCTACGGCTTCGGTCAGCTCGGGGAAATCACGATTGAAATTCTTGCCGCTGGAGAACTCGAAGCGACCTTGATGGGTCGCCTGGAACATCTGGGCGATGCCGATGGGGTTGGACATCGGCACCAACTCGACGACCCCGTTCAGGCGACCTTGCTCTTCCAGTACTCGCAGACGACGTTTGAGTTCAACCGCCACGCGCATCCCCGGCAACTCGTCGGCATGCAGTGAGGCCTGGATGTAAGCCTTGCGCGGCCCGCTGCCAAAGCGAAACAGTGACAGGCGCCGCTCGGTGCCCGAAGCACTCCACGGCAACAGGTATTCAATGTGCTCCATAACAGCTCCTTAATGCTTGCGCGGTGCCAGGTATGCCAGCCAGCGGCGCTCGGCCAACTTGAACAGACGAACCAGGATGAAGGTCAGGGCCAGGTAGATAAGGCCGGCAGTGATGAACGCCTCGAACGGCAGGTAGAACCGCGAACTGACTGTTCGCGCGGCCCCGGTGATATCCACCAGCGTGACGATCGACGCCAGGCTGGTGGTTTGCAGCATCATCAGCACTTCGTTGCTGTACTGCGGCAGCGCCCGGCGCAAGGCCGACGGCAGCAGAATGCGGCGGTACAACGTCACGCGTGACATGCCCATGGCTTTGGCCGCTTCGATCTCGCCGTGAGCCGTGGCCTTTAAACTGCCGGCCAGCAACTCCGCGCTGTAGGCACTGGTGTTGATCGCGAAGGCCAGGCACGCGCAAAAGGTGGCACTGGACAGGTAGGGCCAGAGCGCGCTTTGGCGTACCGATTCGAACTGCGCCAGGCCGTAATAGATCAGGAACAACTGCACCAGCATGGGCGTGCCGCGGATCACGTAGGTGTAAAGCCAGGCCGGAAAGTTGATCAGCGGCGATCGAGACACGCGCATCAACGCCAGCGGAACGGCCAGGACCAGGCCAAAGGCCAGGGAAATCAGCAGCACTTTCAGCGTCACCAGGATGCCGTTGAAATACAGCGGCAGGTTTTCCCAGATCAGGTTGTAGTCGAGCATCATTGGTTGCTCCCCCTCACAGTTCGGCGGCTTTGATGCCGACCGAGTAGTGTTTTTCCAGATAGCGCAGCACCAGCAATGACAGGCTGGTCAGCATCAGATAGAGCGCCGCCACCGCGAGGAAAAAGGTAAACGGCTGGTGGGTGGCGTCCGCAGCGTTCTTGGCTTTGAACATCATGTCCTGCAAGCCGATGACCGAGATCAGCGCGGTGGATTTGGTCAGCACCAGCCAGTTGTTGGTGAAGCCGGGAAGGGCGAAACGAATCATCTGCGGCACCAGAATTCGCCAGAACACCTGCGCGCCCCTCATGCCATAAGCGGCACCAGCCTCGGCCTGGCCTTTTGGGATCGCCATAAAGGCGCCGCGAAAGGTTTCCGACAGGTAGGCACCAAAAATGAAACCCATGGTGCAGACACCGGCGATAAAGGGATTGATATCGATATAGCGGGTGTAACCGAGCGCAAGAGCGACGCGGTTCACCAGATCCTGGCCGCCGTAGAAAATCAGCAGGATCAACACCAGGTCGGGAATGCCCCGAATCAAGGTGGTATAACTTTCGCCCAGCATCGCCAGCCATTTCAGTGGCGACAAACGAAAGGCCGCTCCCAGCAGACCCAATGCTATCGCCATGGCCATGGAAGTCAGGGCCAGGTTAACGGTCAGCCAGGCGCCATCGAGAATGCTCGATCCGTAGCCGTGAAGCATGATGAAGTTCCTCAAGCGAGCGCGGTGAGGCGCGCAAACAAGCCCAAAGCGACGCCTGCCCGGGGGCCGGCGCCAGAGTGGCGGGTGAAGGCTTATTCGCCGTAGATATCGAACGCGAAGTACTTGCTCATCACTTGCTGGTACTTGCCATTTTCGCGGATGGCGTCAATGGCGGCACTCAGGCGGGCAACGTTGGCACTGTCACCTTTACGCACCGCGATCCCGGCGCCCCGACCGAAGTATTTCGGGTCGTTGATGTCCGGCCCTACCAGGGCGAAATCCTTGCCCGCCGCGGTTTTGATAAAGCTTTCGTTGGTGTTGACGATGTCGGCCAGCGTCGCGTCCAGACGGCCCGACGCCAGGTCCAGGAACGCCTCATTCTGCGAGGAATAGCGCACCACCTCTATCCCGCGTTCCGCCAGTTGTTCGGTGGCGAAACGGTCGTAAGTCGAGGCGCGTTGCACGCCGACTTTTTTGCCTTTGAGATCAATCAGCGGGTCGTTGATCACGTTGCCGGCCTTCATCGCGAACTTGCCCGGCGTGTGGTAGTACTTTTTGCTGAAGTCGACCGACTTCATCCGGTCTTCGGTAATCGACATCGACGACAGCACGGCGTCGATCTTGCGCACTTTGAGTGACGGGATCATGCCGTCGAACTCCTGGATGACCCACTCGCATTTGATCTTCATTTCTTCGCACAGGGCATTGCCGATGTCGTAGTCGAAACCGCTGACGTTGCCCTCCGGTGTCTTGAAGGAGAAGGGAGGGTAAGCGGCTTCGATACCGATACGCAGGCTGTCTTCGTCGGCATGCGCCAGGAAGCTTGTTGCGCACAGTGCCATGGCGCCTAGAAGTGCTCTTTTGTTCATTTTGTTGACTCCTTGAAGGGGCGTTTGGGTGGTTCGGGTAGAAGCCGTCCGATCTGGCGATGTCGCAGTCCCTGAAATGTGTGCAGCTATAATTGACACGTTTTATTTCATATTGCAACTGTGTGAAAATAAACATATCAGTGCGGGGCGCACAAATTCTCGGCGTGCATGACTCCGAAACCGCTGTGTAGTGAGGGCCGTCAGTCACCCGTCGGAGGAGGGGGAGCGGGGGTGATCTACACTCTTGATGGCTGAGAAAAATGCCAGGAGGTTTTCATGAACAGGTTGTCTTGCATTGGCCTGTGTCTCGCGCTGTCGGTTGTCGCTACTCAGAGTCGGGCCGAAACGGTTGTGCCGATGAAAGGGCAGAACTCCCAACAGACACAGCTGGACATCAATGAGTGCCATAACGTGGCCGCCAGTCAGAGTTCATCGACGCAGCCAACATCCGGTGGCCGCCTGAAAGGCGCGGCGGTCGGTGCCGCTGCAGGAGCCGCTGGAGCTCAGGTTCGCGGGCGCCAGCACGACGAGTTTTATGACCGCGTCGATGACGATGTAAAGCAGGATTATCGGCAGAATCGCGCCAAAGAGACGGCGGCGGCGGGCGCGGTGGTCGGTGGCTCGCGTCAACGCCAGGAGCGCCGGGCGCAGCAGAAAACCGCCGCTTCGACCAGCTCGACGGCCTATACCAGTTGCCTGCAAGGAAAGGGGTATCAGGTCAATCCCTGAGCGTGTTTTGGCGGCCGCTGATCCAGCAGATACACCATCAGGCAGGCATACAGCGTCACCAGAATGAACAGTCCCATGCGCACGGCGAACGCGGTGTAGACGTCCTTGCCTGCGATGCTGTCCTGCACCGACTGGCCCAGCAGAATGATCATCGTGATCAGGCTGTTGAGCCAGAACCCAGGGCTCAAGCGGGTAGGGCTCAACGCGTAGAGCTTGCGCGCAATGATCAAACCGAACAGCAGCATCCACAGAAAAAACATCCAGAGGTGCACAAACAGGCTGAGTGCACTCCAGAACAGCACCGCCAGCACACCGGCGAGCAGGGTCGAACCGACCAGTTCGCGACCGGCGTTGCGGGCTGTGGTGGAACTCTGCTGACCCAGGCCGACCGCCTTCAGGATGATCGGCAGATAGCTTGCCGGATCGATCAATGCCAGTAAAAACGCCGGCAGCACAATCAGGGTTGCACGCAGCGCCACGCGACTGACTTCTTCGGCCGGCATCGACGGCGCTCCTGGCGGCGACGGTGCGTTGGCAGGCTCAGGAAACAGCCAATGACTCAGCCCGACCACCATCACGGCCAGCAGTAATCCTTTGACCAGCGCCCCGATAACCGTCGCCGCGAGGTCGAACTCGGCGACGCCGGCCGAGGAAATCATGGTCAGGCCGATCACCAGGAAAGTGACGATCAAATTGTTGCCGCCGCGCAGCCCAAAACGAAACACCATAAACAGGCACACGCCGATCAACAGTACGCCGCTGACCGGGTAATAACGCAGGATCGGAATCAGCAACAGGCCGACACCAGTGGTCAACATTGCGATCAGCGCGAGCGCCAGTCCAGCCTTAAACGGCAGCGCACGATTGACGCTGGCGAGCAACAACAACGCCAGCACCGGCGCGATGAACGGAATCGGCAATCCCAAACCGAAACTGGCCGCCAGACACATCGCGGTGCCGCTGGCCAGGCGCAATGCGCGCTGCTCCCGGGGCGTGCGCTCAGTAGGCATACGACAGCCAGCTCATCAGGCCCACAAACAAACGGCCGAGTGGATTCAACGGATTGCCCTCGGTGGGGAACGCCATGACTTCAGCCTGACCGCCGGTACGAATGGCTTGACTGTCTTGCAGTTTGGCCATCGAGTCTTTGGAAAATTCGATGATGACTGGAAAGCGTTGGGCCGGGCGCAGCCAGTCACGGCTGTTCTGCACAGTGGGCAACGTACCGGGTGGCGGCGTCTGACCGACACTGACGCCGTAACCGACACTGCGCACGCGCCCCTTGAACACCTCGCCCGGCAGCGCATCCAGAACGATTGCCACCGGCGTATCGACCCTGACCCGACCGAGGTTGTTTTCGGTCATGTCCGCGCTGATCCAGACATCGTGGATCGCGATCAGCGTCATCACCGGACTGCCTACAGCTGCAAACTGCCCGGCGTCAGTGCGCAGGTCGGTGATCAAACCGGCCGAACGCGCACGAATCTGCGTATTGGCCAGATCCAGTTCGGCTTTCGACAACGCGGTGGCGGCGCTGCGCAGCAAGGCGTTATCTTCCTCGCTGCCACCTTCTTGCTCACGCGCGCGCTGGACTTCGGCACGGGCAGCGGCGACCTGGCTGACCGCTTGTTCGCGGTTCGCGCGCGACACTTCCAGCAGGCGCACGGAAATGGTCCCGGGGTCGTCGCGGTACAAACCTTCAAGGCGCTGATTGTCCTGGCGAGCCTTGAGTTCGTTGGCTTGCGCGGCGCGCAAATTGGCCTGGGCCGAGGCAATGCCGGCGGTACTGGCGCCAATCTGGCGACGCGTCGACTCAAGGTCTGCGCGCGCACGGTCGACGGCGATCTGATAAGGCTGAGGATCGACCTCGAACAGCACGTCTCCCGCCTTCACGTCCTGATTGTTGCGCACGTTGACGCGAATGACCCGACCGGCCACTTCAGCGGCCACCGGAATGACAAAGGCACCGACCCGAGCCTGTTGCGTATAAGGCGTGTATCGGTCGGCCAACAGATACCAGGCCAGGCTCAGGAGGATCAACAGCAGCACCCACTTGAGCCCTTTTTTCGCCGGGTCGGCAGGCGGTTCCGGCGCCTTGGAGGAGGGCGCCTCAGGGGAGGGTTGCGCGACATCACTCATGGTCCATTACCTTTTTGGGCGGCTGCGGGCTCATCCAGTAAATCGCCCCAGTCCGTGCGTGTTTTCATGTCCTGGCGGGTGGCCGGATCAACGATCGGCTGGTCGCTGTACCAACCGCCGCCCAGCGCCTTATACAGCGCGATCACATTGCTGACGGCATTGCTGCGACTGACCAGGTAATTGTCCTGTTGCTCCAGCAATGCGCGTTGCGCGTCCAGCACCCGCTGAAAGTCGGAATAGCCTTCGCGATACTGGGCGCTCGCCAGCACCAACGAACGTTTGGCGGCGACTTCAGCCTCACGCAGGATGCTTTCGCGCTCCAGGGATTTGATCAGCCCATAGGCGGCGTCATCTGCCTCGCGAGCCGCCTGGCGAACCTTGTCGCGGTAAGCCTCGATCAACTGCTGCAACCGCGCATCCTGCACGCGCACGTTGTTGCTGATCTGGCCATGGTCGAACAGGTTCCAGCGCAGGCTGGGGCCACCGATCAGGTCCAGACTTCTCGAGGTGCCATTGAGCGTGTCGGCCGACCAGACGATGCTGCCCAACAAGGTCAGCGACGGGTAGAAATCGCTTTCGGCCACACCGATCAAGGCAGACTGGGCCGCGACATTCAGTTCTGCGGCGCGCACATCGGGGCGTCGCAGCAGCAGATTGGCCGGGACGTCCTGCAGCACGGCGCGGTCGACCAGCGGGATCAGTCCTTCATTGTCGATCAGTTGCGGTAGCGCACCGGGCGGCTGGCCAATCAACACCGCCAACGCATTGCGCGTGCGCAGCAACTGATCCTCGAAGCTGGGGATGGTGCTCAGGGTGCCCAGGTATTGGGTTCTGGCTTGCTGCAAGTCGAGTTCGGCTTGTTGGCCGCTGTTGAACAGCTTTTCGGTGATCTCGAAATTACGCTTTTGCTGTTTGGCGTTTTCCCTTGCAACCCGCAAGCGTGCCTCGGTGGTGCGCAACGAAAAGTACGTATCCGCCAGCTGCGCGCGCAGCAGCACGAGCACGTCTTCATAGTTGGCCTGGGCGGCGAAGTAACTGGCATCGGCCGACTCGATCGCTCGGCTGAAACGCCCCCAGAAGTCCAGCTCCCAGCCAATGTCGAACCCGGCACTGTGCTGCCAGAAATGACTGTCCTGAGGATTGTTCCCGCCGGATTGTCGGCGGTTGAAGTACAGACTGTCGGCGCTGGCTTGCTGCAGTTGCGGATAGCGTCCGCTCTGGGCAATCCCCAATTGCGCACGAGCTTCCATGACTCGCAGACCGGCGATTTTCAGATCCGAATTGTTCGTATCCGCTTCGGCAATCAGACGATCGAGGACGGGATCGCCGAAGACTTGCCACCATTGACGCAAATCCGGGTTCAGGCTGCGTTGACTGGATTGCTCAAGGGCAGGGGAGCTCCAGTGCTCGATCCACGTGGGCTTCGGCGACTGAAAATCCGGCCCCAGACGTACGCAGCCACTCAAGCCGAGCACACCCAGCAGCAACAGTTGTCCCGATCGCGTCAGATGCATGCATGTTTTCCAGCCAAGGAAGTTCACAGGAGCATAGACGTCCAAATGATCAACTGACTGCTAAGCTGTCCAAACATCTGACCCTTTTAACAGGTACGACAGCCATGAATGCACCCCATAACGCTGGATGGCGATTCAAACTGGGCATCGCGATCATTTGTCTGATGCTCGGCTCCTGGCTGTTGGTGCCGATCATGGCGGCAACCGACATGCCGGGTTCCAAGATCGCCGCGCTGACCGGCGTCCTGTTTATCAGTAACAAAGTACTGTTGATTATCGTCATTGCTGTCATGGGCAAGGCGGGGTTTCAGCAGCTTAAAAGCACTGTATTTGGCTACGTGTCTAAACTGGCACCGGCAACCGACACCGAAGTTGGGCCGTGGCGTCATCGGATTGGTGTCGTGATGTTTTGTCTGCCGCTGATTTCGGCATTTCTAGAGCCCTACGTAGACAGCATCTGGCCTGGACTCAGGCCAAACATCTGGCAGCTCCAGGCGTTGGGCGACTTGATGTTGATCGGCAGCTTTTTCGTACTGGGGGGAAATTTCTGGGAAAAAGTGCGTGCATTGTTCATTCGAACCGCGCGAGTGGTGAACACCGGTGCAGTGTGATTATTGATTAACTTAACTAAAGGGCTATTTAGTATAGCTATTTGCCATCATGGCATTCGGAGCAGCCATTGCAGCTAAACAGTGAAGCACTCGTGACCGCGCTTAACCTTGAACCGCATGTCGAAGGTGGCTACTACCGAAGAACCTATCAGGCTGATCAACAGCCTTTGGTTGAGACGATTGGTGGTCCACGTTACACGATGAGCTCGATCTATTACCTGTTGACCACAGATTCGCCCGTCGGCCAGTTTCACCTGAACCGATCCGACATCATGCATTACTACCACCTGGGCGACGCCATTGAGTACAGCCTGATTTTCCCGGACGGCACATTAAAAACTGTCGTGATGGGCAGCGACGTTTTGGCCGGAGAATGTTTGCAGCTGCACGTACCAGGCGGCATCTGGAAAGCTTCGCGGTTGATGAAGGGATCGACGGGATTCGGTTTGATCAGTGAAGCGGTAACACCAGAGTTTCATTTTGCAGACATGGAAATGGGCGACAGGAAAAAGCTCAGTGAAGAATTTCCAGAGCATGGAGGGTTGATTGAGCAACTGACGAGAGATTGAGGATCGAGGGGGAATCAGTGCTTCAAAATCTGCGTGCAACCGGGCTGATCTCGAAACACATTGTTACGTGTAATGTATATTATGTTAAATGATGTGTCTGAGTGGAACTTCTTCCGACGGCCTCTCAGCGAACTTCACCTACGGGCATCGAAGGACTCTATAGATCTCAGAAACTACCTGCATCGTTGCGTCTTCGATCGTTCCTTCATTACGGCATAAAACCCAGCCGTGATCTGCAATCGCTCGCTCGAACGCATTGGTACAAGCGACATGTTCTTCCAGCTTATGGATCACAGTACTGCTCAGTCCACGCCGTCGTGCCGCTGCTCTCGCCCATGAAATATCAGGCGCGGTGACAACCCCGACATGCAGGTCTGGCACTCGCACGTTTCGATCAATGTTCAACTGTAGAATTTCTGCAAACGGGACTGTCCGGCGAAACGCGGCATCTGACGGGTACCAGCGATCGATCAGGATGATGCTGTCTGGTGGCTGTTTAGCCAGCACGTGCCGGGAAATCCAGGTACGGCTATCAGCAAAGCGCTCACAAACCGCCAACTCCAAATCCCTGCTGGAATTTCTGACGAGTTTGTTAACGAGGGTCATTGTTTCACCCCTGAAGGGATCGCTTTTTTTCTCGCAAAGTCGGATCACCTTCTTGTTGTCTGCCCTCAGTACTTTCGTAACGGCCTCCAACAGTGTGGTTTTGCCGGTTCCCTTGGGCCCATCTAGAGAAACAAATAGCGAACGATTCATTCTTCACATAACGATTGATATACGGTTTTTTGGCCCGGTTCGTTCGCTGGAACCGCTTGGCGCGACTACGCAAATCGAGTGGAGGGTCCTTATGAACAGACATTAGATGAACACTCTAACCCGTTTTCTGGCTAACGCCTCCCCAAAAGCAACGCCACCCCGTCAGCTACACTCATTCGATACATTTGCGCACAGAGACTTCGACCATGGTCACCAAAACCGCAATCGTATTCGCTGGCGGCGGCAGTTTGGGTGCGGTGCAGGTGGGAATGTTGCGGGCCTTGGTCGAGGCCAATGTTCGATTCGACATGGTCGTCGGCGCGTCGGTAGGCGCTATCAACGGTGCCTACTTTGCCGCAAGGCCCGATTCCGAGGGCGTCGAGGCGCTCGCCGGATTTTGGCGTGGGCTGAGTAAAACTGACATCTTTCCCCTCTCCTGGATCGACACCTGCAAAGGACTGATCAAACGGCGTGGCTTTTTATTGCAGCCGTCGGCGTTACACCGATTGCTGGGGCAGGCACTTCCCATTCATCGCATCGAAGAAGCGACGCTGCCTCTGCACATCGTCACCACCGATCTGCTCAGTGGTGCCGAGACGGTTCTGTCCAGTGGCAACCTTGAGCAGGCGTTGCTGGCCAGCGCGGCCATCCCGCTGGTGTTTCCCTGCGTGCAAATTGCCGATCAGTTTCTGGTTGATGGCGGTGTGGCAAGCAATACACCTATTTCGACGGCCGTAGCCTTGGGAGCCACCAACGTCGTGGTCATCCCCACCGGCGTGAGTTGCGCCCTGACACAACCGCCCCGGGGCCTGGTCGCCTTGGCCCTGCACACCGTCAACCTGATGAGCATGCGTCAACTGGTGAGCGACATCGAACACTTTCGCGCTGTCACCAGCTTGCACATCGTCCCGCCGTTGTGTCCTGTGGATGTCTCGGTGTTCAACTTTGACCAGACCGAGTCTTTGCTGCAGCGTGCCTATGTGCAGACTCTTCGGTGGCTGGAACGTGGGGGGCTCGAGCGCACCAAGGTACCGGGTGCCCTGACCCTCCATTCACATGCCCATGAGCATTGAGTGATGTGAATGACCTGTCGCCCTGTCTAACCGCCCTGCTCCCTCGGCATCAAATTTTGAACTGTCCGAGCAAGCTTTGCAGACGATTACCGATCATATACAGCTCATCGACGGTCTTGACCCCGCTCTTGGTCTGGTTGGCAACGGAATCAATGGCCCGCGCGATCTGATGTACCCCGCGGTTGATTTCTTCAGCCACCGAGGTCTGTTCCTCCGCTGCGCTCGCGATTTGTGCGTTCATCGCGTTGATGGTCGCGATCAGTTCGACAGTGTTGCCCAGGAACTCACCCGCCTGATCGGCCTGAGCGTTAGCGCCTTGAGCCGCTTTGGTGGATTGATGCATCGCACTGACCACACCATCAGTCGTGCCCTTGAGACGCTCAACCATCGCCTGGATTTCCTGGGTGCTGCGCTGAGTACGACTGGCCAACGCGCGCACTTCATCGGCAACCACCGCAAACCCTCGCCCGGCAGCGCCGGCACGAGCGGCTTCGATAGCCGCATTGAGTGCCAGGAGATTGGTCTGCTCGGCAATCGAGCGGATCACATCCAGCACGGTGACGATAGAAGTCACATCGTTTTGAAGGCTCTTCATGGAGAGACCACTCTCATCAAGCTCCACGGTGAGTGCCTGAATTCGAGTCATGCTGCCATTGACGATTTGCCTCGCGTGCCGGGACTGCTTGTCA
The DNA here is from genome assembly GCF_000282415.1 of Pseudomonas sp. GM60. Taxonomy (NCBI): domain Bacteria; kingdom Pseudomonadati; phylum Pseudomonadota; class Gammaproteobacteria; order Pseudomonadales; family Pseudomonadaceae; genus Pseudomonas; species Pseudomonas sp. GM60. The sequence continues at coordinate 105,038 of NZ_AKJI01000030.1, read as the reverse complement.
GTTTCGACGGCTGCGTCGGCAGCGTTTTGTGCGCTGGCCGATACTTCTTGCGCCGCCGATGACATCTCATTTATCGCCGCGGCCACCTGGTCGGTTTCCTGGCGCTGCTTATCCATGGCACGGTCAATATGCCTGCTCTGCTCGGCCACATGGCTTACAGATCCATTCAACTGCTCGCTCATGGCGACGATCTGGCTGACGAGGCTGTGAATCTGATCGATAAACGCATTGAACGAACCGGCAAGTTGCCCAAGCTCATCTCGACTGACCACCGGCAGACGCCGCGTCAGATCGCCCTCGCCCGCAGCGATTTCATCAAGGTGGGCCCGGATCAGGGTCAAGGGACGCAAACTGCGCTTGACCAGCAGTAAAGCCAACACGCCGATAATGCCAACCAGCACACAAGCAATGATGGCGATGCTGAACATCAAACTGTGCACCCGCGCATCAACATCAGCCCGCACCTTGGCGACCTGAACGTCGATACTGTCCAGATTGATCGCCGTGACCACGACCATGTCCCACTTGGGCAAATAAAAGCTATACGCCAGCTTCGCCACCACCTTATCGGTGTTGACCAGCCCACCTGAATAGGTGACGAAGTGAGTCTCATTTTTTGCCGCAGCGACCATTTCGCGGTTCAAGTATTTCCCGTTGACGTCTTTGCGATCACTCATGTTAGTGCCGACGCCTTCGCTGCTGTCACCGCGAAACAGGCGTACAACCTGGCTGTCATAACCGATGAAATAGCCGTCATCGCCATACTTCATTTTCGACAAGCGGCTGATCGCCAAGGCTCGGCTGGACGGATCCCCGGCAGCAGCCCGATCATAAAGTTCGGCTATGGAAGTGCGAGCAATGCTCGCGTAATCCTTGAGCCGAGTGCGGCTCTCCTCAAGCAGTCGCTCGCGGGTTTGAGCGACTTCTTGCTCGGCCTGGGACTGCAAAGTGCCGCGGGTGCTCAACCCTGAAACCAGGGCAAACAGCATTACCGGAAACAAGGTCAGCAACAGTATTTTGGTTTTAAACGACATCGTTGAAATCCTTCACCCAATCCTGTGAGGCCGTGGCTTAAAAGGCGGCCTGCGAACATCGCGAGGCCGCGATCAGGGAATCACCAGAGCGCGATGTCGTAGGTAAAGTAGATCCGGTTGCTGTCTCGGCCACGGGAATAATCAGAGCGATAAACATAGTTACGTAACCGCACACCCAAGCCTTTGAAGGTGCCTTGTTGCACGACATAAGCCAGTTCGGCGTCACGTTCCCACTCTTTTACCGTGGTGTTGGACTTACCGTCGTTGCCGCTCAGATAGCGAGTAGAGAACGTCAGGCCCGGCACGCCGAGGGCGGCAAAGTTATAGCCGTAATTAAGCATCCAGGTTTTTTCATCCTCCTCGATGAACTTGCCTATCCCGGCGTTGCTGAACGAGTACACCGTTGCGCCACTGATAAAGGGCAATCCAGCGTCACCACTGAGGGTCTGATAGCCGCCGCCGAATGTATGGCCGGAAATGGCGTAGGACAGTTGCCCGCTCAGCATGTTGTTGTCGATCTTGCCACCGTAGGCCGAGCCGGTATCGACACTGTTGAAGTAGCGCAAGTCACTGGTCAGCACGCCGCCGCCCAAGGGTAGATCGTGCTGGATACCTGCAAAATTCTGACGGTAAAAGTTTTCCAGCTCACCGTAGAAGTAACTCAAACGAACGCTCTTCCCCAGCTTGTATTCGGCCCCGGCATAGCTGAAGTCCCCTGATTTATCTCCGCCGTAACCGTCGGGCACAATCGGCATGCTGTCGGTGGAATCGCGCAGTTTGAATCGATCCAGGTAGCCCCCGGTGAGGGTGAGGTTTTCGATGTCGACGCTACTGATCTGCGTGCCTTGGTACGTTTGCGGCAACAGACGCGCATCGTTGTAGATCAGCACCGGAGTCTTGGGTAACAAGGTGCCGTATTTGACCGTGGTCTTGGCCAGTTGGGCCTTGGCAGTCATTCCCAGGCTTGCAAATTCGTCAGCCGCGCGACCGTCATCATGGACGGGCAGCAAGCCCGTGCCGCTGCGGCCACGGCCGGAGTCGAGCTTGACCCCGACCAGGCCAAGGGCATCAACACCAAACCCGAGGGTGCCAGGGGTAAATCCCGACTGGTAATCCAACAGAAATCCCTGGGCCCATTCGGTTCGTTCGCTCTTCGCCGTCCTTGCCGACTTGGCACTCAAGCCATGCTCGTCGCGGAAGTTTTCATTGAAATAGACGTTGCGTAATTGCAGCTTGAGCTTGCTGTCATCGATAAATCCTTCTGCGCTGGCACTGGCCAGCGGCAACAAACCAAGAAGTGAAAACAGCGCCCGTTGGGTATGCAAAGTGGTCATGGAAAACTACTCATTGTTGTTATTTGGGGTGCAGAACAGCGCGCGCCTCGCTGGCGAGGCGCCTTGGGAGAAAACAGGTGGCTTGGGTGAATCAGGTGAAGAGACTGATCGCCCCGGTCAGCAGTGCTAACGCAGTGATTACCAGTGAAGTGAGCACCGCCCATTTAACGGTGGCTTTCTGGAAGTCGCCGATATCGCGATCGACCATCCCCACCAGCAACAGGGTTGAGGCGACCAGCGGGCTCATCAGGTGTACTGGCTGCCCGAGAATCGACGCACGGGCGATTTCCACCGGGTCAATGCCATACGCCGCAGCGGCATTCGCCAGAATGGGCACCACGCCGAAGTAATAAGCATCGTTGGACAGGACGAATGTCAGCGGCATGCTGGTAATCGCCACCACCAGCGGGAACAGATGCCCCCAGGACGGCGGAATCCAGTCAACCAGGGTTTGCGCCAGGGAGTCGACCATCTTGGTGCCGGAGAAAATCCCGGCAAAGATGCCGGCAGCAAACACCAACAGTACGACGGTCATGGCGTTGCCCGAATGGGCGAGGATGCGTTCCTTCTGAATATCCAGTTGCGGGTAGTTGATCATCAGCGCCAATACGAAGCCGATCAGGAACAGGATCGCGGAATGCATGATCCCCATCACCAGTGCGACCATCACCGCGATCACCAACAGCAGATTGACGTAGGCCAGTTTCGGTCGCTTGTGTGGCGTGTCTTCAAGAATCGCCTTGATGTAGCAATCTCCCCCGCCGCTTTCCAACTGGATATTGCCGATCCGTTTGCGCTCGGCACGGCCCAGCAGAAACGCGGTGAACACCACCCACATGGCGCCGCCAATCATGGTCGGCAGCAACGGCACGAAGTATTCACCGGCATCCAGGCCCAGCGCCGCGATCGCTCGGGTCGCCGGCCCTCCCCAAGGCGTCATGCCACTCATGATGCTCAGAGAAAGCATGGCAATGGTCGCCAGAATCATCGGGTTCATCCCGATACGTTTGTACAGGGGAAGCATTGCCGCACAGGTGATCATGTAGGTGGTGGTGCCATCACCGTCCAGGGCCACCAGCAGCGACAGCAACGCTGTGCCGACAGCGATTTTCATCGGGTCGCCGTTGACGCGTTTGAGGATCTTGCGAATCAGCGGATCAAACAGACCGGCGTCGATCATCAAGCCGAAAAACAAGATCGCAAACAGCAGGAGCGCGGCCGAAGGCGCGACCATTTTCAAGCCGTCGAGCATCATCTTGCCGGTGGTACCACCGAAACCGCCAATGACGGCAAACACAATCGGTACCACCGTCAGCGCGACAATCGGCGATAACCGTTTGGTCATTATCAGGACGGTGAAGACCACCACCATGGCCAATCCATGCAATGCGAGCATAGGTCAGTTCTCTTGTTCTTATGAGTAGCGTGGCCGACGCACAGGCGCGCGACCCCGTCCCCGCCAGACGGCACGATCAACGGTGCCTGGCGGGAGTTATTCATTGAGGTATTTAAGGGGGCTGGATTCAGCCGCGAACGGTCAAGCGTGTTCGGTGACCTTCAAGCCATCCCAGTCGGGGTTCTGGACTTGGGCTGCAGCTGGCGAAGGTTTGCCGTCCAGAGTCCGCATCAGTGTTTCGCGATCACAGGCGTTCTCCGAGATGGACATCACCACGGTAGCCACGGCGTTGCTTGCCAGACTGGTCAAAGCCCGGGCTTCCGACATGAAACGGTCGATACCGATCAGCAAGGCAAGGCCGGCCAAGGGAATGTCATGGATCACTGTCAGCGTAGAAGCCAGCGCGACAAAACCGGCACCGGTGACGCCCGCGGCACCCTTGGAGGACAACAGCATGATTGCCAGCATGGTCACGGTCTGTGTCAGGCTCAGTTCGATATTGCAGGCCTGAGCAATGAACACTGCTGCCAGCGAGAGGTAGATGGCCGTACCGTCGAGGTTGAACGAGTACCCCGTTGGCAACACCAATCCCACCACGCCTTTCTTGCAACCCAGGGCTTGCAGCTTTTCCAGCATCCGCGGCATCACCGGCTCGGTGGAGGAAGTCCCGAGCACCACCAGGAATTCTTCGCGGAAGTAGCGCAGCAACTTCCACAGACTGAAGCCATTCGCCCGGCAGATGCTCCCCAGCACCACAAAGACGAAGAAGGCGCAGGCGACGTACAGCGTCATGATCAGCTTGGCCAACGAGCCCAGCGATGTAATACCGTACTGGCCCACGGTGAACGCCAAAGCGCCAAAGGCACCGATCGGAGCGAAACGCATCAGGTAGGAGAAGATCTTGAACACCATGTGCGAGGCGGATTCCAGTACATCAAGTACCGGCTTGCCACGCTCGCCTATGGCCGACAGCGCGAAACCGCAAAGCACCGCGATGAACAACACCGGCAGTACTTCGCCTTTATTGAAGGCACCGATGAACGTGTCGGGGATGATGTGCATGAAAAACTCGACCACTCCCAGCTTCGCGGCCGAATCGGTGTACTGCGACAAGCCCTTGGTGCTCAACTGGGTGGGGTCGATGTTCATGCCCACACCGGGTTTGAACAGGTAGACCGACACCAGGCCAATAATCAGGCTGATCACGGTCAACGCCAGGAACAGCAGCATGGTCTTGCTCAACAGGCGTCCAAGGGAGCGTTTATCGCTCATACCGGCGATACCGGTGACGATGGTGCAGAACACCACCGGAGCGATCATCATCTTGATCAGTTTGATGAAGGCATCACCCAGCGGCTTCAAGGCGATGGCCTGTTGCGACCAAAAATGTCCGACCAGTACGCCCAACAGCACGGCGCAGAGAATCTGAAAGTAGAGCGATTTTACAACTTTCATGGCATCACCCATTTTTAGAATTGTGCTGATGCAAAAACGGCAATGACTAGGGGACGTTATCCGGCGAGTCGTTGGGAAGCCGCGGCGTAGACAAAACCGGAGAACAGCCTGCGCGATGTACGCACTACCGAAGCACGAATGGTCTCACCCTGAGCGCCGGTGTAGGACAATACGACATCTATTCCACCACTTGGGTGTTCAATGCGTACTTGCTGCAAGCGCGGCTCGCTAACCCCGCCGAGCAATTGCGCAACCACACTGCCTTCAGTGACACAAGCAGTGGCCAGGCCGATGGAGCCGGTGATCGCCAAGGCCCGGTGGCAATTGTGTGGCATGAAGTAGCGCACCTGGATTGTGCCGCCAGCCTTGGCCGGTGAAACCAGTACAGGCTTGGGGATCACTTTGTCGCTGACATCACCCAGGCCCATTGCCAGGCCAGCTTGCAGTCGCAAGGCCTCCAGGCGACGCAGAAATTCTTTGTCCGCATCCAGTTCGGCAGGACTTTCATCACCGCGCTTACCCAACTGGCCGGCTTCGACGATCATCATCGGCATCGCCATGTCGATGCAGGTCACTGCAATACCGTCGATCAGATCCTGCGTTTGCCCAGTCGGGAAAAGCTTGCCCGTCTTGCTGCCCGCCGCGTCCAGGAAGGTCAATTGCACAGGAGCGGCGGTACCCGGCACACCATCGATGGCGGTGTCGCCTTCATAGCTGACCTTGCCACCCGGGGTCTGTACCTCGGCGTTCACAAAAGTCCCCGTGTTGAGGTTGCGAATACGCACACGGGTCAGGTCTTTGGTGCCTTTTACCAACCCCTGCTCGATGGCGAACGGGCCAACGGCGCAAAGCATGTTGCCGCAATTGGGCGCCGTGTCGACTCGACGCTGGGAAACCATGACTTGAACGAACAGGTAGTCGACATCCGCGTCAGGATGCAGCGACGGGCTGACGATCGCCACCTTGCTGGTTTGTGGACTACCGCCACCGATGCCGTCAATTTCCAGCTCATGGCCAGACCCCATAAGGTTGAGCAGCAGCTCATCACGGTCTTCGATCGCAACAGGTAGATCCCAGGCGAGAAATACCGGGCCCTTGGAAGTACCACCGCGCATTAGCACACAGGGAATTCGTTGCATGAATACTGACTCTTGTTGATCAATGGGGGTTATTGATGTCTTGTGAGCAAGAGTCGCAGGCTTTAAAAATTGTTTCCAATGCAAATATCAGCCTGATTATTGCGTTTGACGCATGACGAATCTAGGATGACCGGGCTGAACAACGCACCTCTGCTGAGATAAAAAAAGTGAATTATGAGCTCAATGACATCCGATCTTTCGTGAAGATCGCAGAACTTGGAAGCTTCCACGAGGCTGCCGATGCATTGCATCTCTCTCAACCTGCGTTGAGTCGGAGAATGAAAAAGCTTGAAGAGGGATTGGGAACAGCGCTTCTTGATCGCACGACAAGAAGGGTAAGCCTCACCAGCGTTGGGCGAGACTTCCTGCCCAAGGCACGACGCTTACTGGATGACTTCGACGACTCGATACTAAACATCCGCGAGCTGGCGGAGCGGCAGAGCGGCCGTGTCACCCTCGCCTGCATCCCCACCGCAGCCTTCTACTTCCTCCCTTCGGTCATCCGCCTCTACAACGAACGCTATCCACAAATCCGCATTCGTTTGCTTGATCTCAGTGCGAACGAAGGACTGGAGGCTGTTCTGCGTGGCGAAGCCGACTTTGGCATCAACATGATGAGCGGCCAGCACCCGGACATTGAGTTTGTGCCGTTGGTCAACGAGCCTTTTGTTTTGGCGTGTCGACGCGATCATGAGCTGGCTGGACGCAGTTCGGTCACCTGGTCTGAACTGAGCAATTACCGCCTTATCGGGGTCGGTCGCCTGAGCGGCAACCGCATGTTGTTGGACCACGCCTTGTCGGGCTTGAGCTGGCGTCCACAGTGGTTCTATGAGGTGCAACACCTGTCTACGTCGCTGGGCCTGGTAGAAGCTGGATTAGGCGTTTCGGCAATGCCGAGCCTCGCAATGCCGGCGGTGGATCATCCAACCTTGGTGAGCGTCCCCTTGATAGAGCCTATCGTGAACCGATCGCTGGGACTGGTTTACCGAAGAGGCGCCTCACTCTCTCCGGCAGCGGAAAAATTCGTCTCGATACTGCTGGAACAGTGGGAACAATGACCCTCCCGTCCTGCCAGCTTTAATAAGTGCATAGGGCAACTCGTCCCGCGCGCGTTCACTGAATGCAGGCGTATATTGGTATTGGCGATCCAGGAAGTTGAGGCCGTAGAGGTCGCCAATGGTGTAGCGGACGAGAGTGCTGGCAAAAACCAACGGATAACCCGGAATGCTGGAGGTGCGACATGAGCCAATATCAACGCCTCTTTCTGATTGTCGGTCCAACCATGCGTCACACGCCGGCGATGGAGCGGGCAGTCGCACTTGCCAAAGCCACTGACGCAGTGCTGCATATCGCGGTGTTCATTGAAGACGTCGACATCTTGGGGTTGATGAGCGGGAATGAGCAATTTCGCGAGATCTGTCAGCAAGAGAACCAGAAGTGGCTGCAAGATGAAGCCCAACTGATACGTGGCAATGGCATTGCGGTGACCACCGAAGTTGTATTGGCTCGGGACGTACTTCAAGAAATCCTTCAGCATGTGAAAGACTTGCAACCGGACCTGGTTATCAAGGACGTACACCACGAATCAGCACTCAAACGCGTATTCGTCACGCCTCTGGATTGGCATCTGCTGCGCGATTGCCCGGTTGCTGTTCATCTGGTCAGCGAAGTCAGGTGCCCACTTCCGCGGGTGATTGTGGCGGCAGTGGATTTGTCGCATCCAGAGCACCAGATTAACGACCTCAATGACCGGATCATCGTGGCTGCGCAGCGGATGGCCATGCAGTGCGATGCAGAGCTGCACCTGCTGCACGCCTTCGATCCATCGCTGACACATATCTCTGACGCCGGTGCCGGCGCCGTGACGATGCCGGGCTTCAGCACCGATGTACGTCGGTCACTGAACAAGTCCTTCATTGCGTTGGCTGAAAACTACCGCGTGCCCTCTGAACGACAACACTTCATTGAAGGGCCGCCCACCAAAGTGATGTCCGACTTCGCGGCCCACACCCGGGCCGATGTGATCATCATGGGCGATACGCACCGTAAAGGGCTGCACAAGCTGATTGGCAGTACTACAGAGCACGTGTTGTATAAGGTGCCCTGCAATGTTTTGGCAATTAAGGCGCAAGTAGACCAATAACGGATCGGCTTTTAGAGCACGACGGCAGCGTTGGCGGCCGAACAGGCCGCGACGCTCGGCCCACTGAATGGGTTGTTGTGAATTTCAGTCTATTCTTCCGCCTTCGAGAGCAGTTTTTCGATTAACGGCCTGGTGTCTGTCAATATCTTTATGTTATTGATAAATAACGTATTTTTATAGTTTTCAGGTCCGAATATCGCGCTACAAACATTTGCTTACAAAGCAGCAGCTCGCTAAAGACCGAGTCTGCTACTACAAGTGATAGGTTGAGCTGCCTGAATCGGCCATGAGATGCACAGCCTCGATTATGCGCATCCACCTACCCTCCCTCCCTGCCTTCTTGGCTTATGTTGCTCTTTCCTGCCTGTTTGCGGCCGCATGGTTCACCCACCCTGCCCCTGTGCATTCTTCCTTTGCCCTGATGAACCCGGCGAGGGCTGTGGCTGAGCAAGTAGCCAAACCCATTTATACCAGTCGTTTTGCCTCGTCCGGGCTGGTGGACTTCGTGCATTCCTCGGCGGTAACCGCCTTGCCTGACGGCAGCCTGATGACCGTCTGGTTCGCCGGCACTCGCGAAGGCGCAGCCGATGTGCAGGTGCGCTCTGCCCGCTTCGACGCGCAAACCGGCGAATGGGGTGCGGAACAGGTATTGGCGACTCGGCAGTCGACCCAACTGGGCACTGGTAAATACATTCGAAAACTGGGTAACCCGGTCGTTGCGCTCGCACCGGACAACCGGCTCTGGTTGTTCTACGTGTCCGTGTCCATGGGGGGCTGGGCCGGTAGTGCGGTCAATGTAATGGTCTCTGAAGACTTTGGACGCCAATGGTCAGCGCCGCGCCAGTTGATCACCTCGCCCTTCTTGAATATCAGCACCCTGGTACGGTCGGCCCCGGTGTTTCACGCCGACGGCTCTATCGGTTTACCGGTCTACCACGAATTTCTGGGCAAGTTTTCCGAGTACCTGTACTTGAGCGCAGACGGTGAGGTGATCGATAAATTCCGCATCAGCCATGGCAATAACTCATTGCAACCCACAGTCGTTCCGCTGGATGGACAGCGCGGTATTGCCTTGCTGCGCTATGCCGGCAACACCCACCATCGAGTACTGGCGACCCGCACTGAAGACGCCGGGCAAACCTGGAGCGAGCCTTATCCGCTCGACCCCTCGAATCCCAATTCCTCGTTGGCGGCCATAGCGACGCCCGAGCATGGGTTGCTGGTGGCACTCAATGACTTGCAAGAGGGGCGCTTCAAACTGAGTCTTTATGGCACCGACGCAAAAATGGACGATTGGCGCTCACTGCGGGACCTCGACAAATCGCCTGATCCAGAGGGCGATACGTTTTCTCCCGAGGCCTACAAGGAAATCATCGGCAGAGAGTTTCGCGGATCCAGTGGCGCACTTCGCCAACCGCTGGAAGCGCAGTTCCTGGACAACCTGGACAGCCGGGTCTGCAAGGAACAAGCCTGCAGTTTCGAATATGAATACCCGTACTTCATCCGCAGTCCCGACGGGATGTATCACCTGGTTTATTCCTGGAACAACACCTTCATCAAGCACGTCACCTTCAACGATGCATGGCTGTCGGAGCGTGCCAAATGATCAACCTTTGGCAAGCGCATCTCAGTTTCACAATGATCATTTTTCTGTTGCTGCCTTCTTTCGGCTTAAAGAGGGCCGCGCAGATCGTGCTGCTGGTTGCATTGCTGGCCGCCAGCTTCATACCGCTGGACGGCTTGTCCTTGGCGGCTTACCTGCGCAGCCACATTGATGACCTTGCGATGACGACCTTGGTGTTCATGGCGTGGGGCTGTTTGCGTCGACTGGGTTTCCTGCCGGCTGCGCACCAGGATAAAACCCGCGTGTTGATTATCTTCGCTGTGATGGCGCTGGCGTTATATCCGGCAACGCTGGGGTTGAGTCATCTGGACCCTTACCGGTTTGGCTTCAGCCCGCGCCCGATGCTGATCGTCTTCGCTCTGCTCACGGCAGGTCTGTTTTACCTGCGCAGCTACCTGGCCGTCGTGATGCTGGCCAGCGCGACCCTGGCCTTCATCGCCGGGTTAAAACCTTCGCACAACTATTGGGATTACCTGGTTGATCCGCTGCTGGGGCTGTATTGCTGCGCGGCACTGCTGATGCTTGTGGTGCGCTGGACGTACGGTTGGCTGAACACGCGGCGTGGCTCAGTGAAAGACTCCGGATCCATTTGAGATTCAACGACATTTTTAACAGGGGTACAGGGATGGGTTGGCTGCAATCGAGACGTTTGCATTATTGGCTAGGCGCAACAGCGATTGTGTTTGTGCTGTTTGCATTGCTGCGGGTGGTGTTCTTTTTCGGCTTCTCCGGTTTCGACGCCCGAGCATTGAGCGACGACCCTGCCGTCCTGGAAACCCTGGGCATCGGCTTTCGTTTCGATCTGCGCCTGGCCATCCTGGTGATGTTGCCACTGGCGTTGCTGGCCTGGATTCCTCGTTGGAATCTTGTCAGCAGCCGCCTGCTTCGCCGATTGGCACGCGTGTATCTGTCAGTCGCCCTGGGCGCCCTGCTGCTGATCTATATCGTCGATTTTGGCCATTACGCCTATCTGGGCGTACGGATCAATGCCACCGTGCTGCGCTTCATCGAAGACGCGCAAATATCCCGTGACATGGTTTGGCAAACCTATCCGGTTATCTGGATTTCACTGGGGTGGCTGGCAACAGTCGCCCTGGTGACGTTGGCCCTGGTGCGCCTGGAGCGCGTGACGCTGGACCGCCCCCGTAAAGCCATTCACCCGCTCTCCGTTACATGGGGTAGCGCGTTGATGGTCGTGTTGGTGCTGTTGGGTATTTTGGGCCGTGTCGAGAACATGAACCTGGAAAACCCTGTCCCGTTGCGTTGGAGCGATGCGTTTTTCTCCGGCAATAACCAGGTCGCTGCGCTGGGCTTGAACCCGCTGATTTTCCTCTACGACACGGTCAAGGTCGGCCAGTCGCGCTACGACGAAGCGCAGGTGCGTGAACACTACGCCGTGATTGCCAAGTACCTGGGCGTGGATCAGCCCGATCCGCAAACCCTGAATTTCGTCCGTCACCAGGCGCCACAACCCTACAAGGTATCGAGCACTCGGACGCCGAACGTGATGTTTGTCATGCTCGAGTCGCTGGGTACCAGTGCCGTCGGCGCCTACGGCAACCCGATCAATCCGACACCCAATATCGATCGCCTGGCCACGCAGAGCTGGTTCTTCGAGCACTTCTATGTTCCGGTCACCGGGACCGCAAAAACCGTTTGGGCCAGCATTAGCGGGGTTCCAGACGTCACTCGACAGGAAACCGCGACGCGTAACCCACTGATCACCAAACAGCACACTTTGATCAATGCCTTCACCGGTTACGAGAAGATCTACACCATTGGCGGCAACTCCGGCTGGGCCAACATGAATGCCTTGATCCGGCAAAGTATCGACGGGGTTCGTCTGTTCGAAGAGCGGGACTGGAAATCCCCGGTCGTGGATGTCTGGGGGATTTCAGATCTGGATCTGTTCAAGGAAACCGACAAGATCCTGCAAGCGCTGCCCAAGGACAAACCGTTCTTTGCCTATGTGCAGACGGCCGGTAACCATCGTCCCTTCACGATTCCCAAGAGCAATGACGGATTCGAGGTCAAGCACCCTACCCTCGCTGAAGTTCAGGCTGCGGGATCGCGCAGTGTCGAGCAGTACAACGCCGTGCGCCTGCTGGACTTCAACATCGGACGCTTGATGGAAATTGCCAAAGCAGGCGGTTACTACGACAACACCATTTTCGTGCTGTTTGGCGACCACAACACCCGTATCGCCCAGATCCCTTTCCTGGCACCGGCTTATGAGCAACTGGGTCTGGAAAGTAACGCGGTGCCCATGATCATCCATGCACCGGGTCTGCTCGGCACGCGGACCGTCAAGGAAGCTGTCGGCCTGGTGGACTTGCTGCCAACCGTGGCGGGCATGGCCGGCCTTGAGTTTCGCAACAGCGGCCTGGGGCGTGACATCCAGCAGCCTGCGCCCGAGGGTGAACGCGTAGTGCCATTGGTGTTGCGTGAAGGTACGTTCCCGTTGATTGCGGGCGTCACTCAACACTACATGGTGCAGATGGAGCACGACGGCAGCTCGCCAACGCTGCACGACCTGGCCTCCGCGACGCCGCTGGACAACGTAGCCGGGCAAAACCCTGAAGAGTTCAAGCGCCTGGTGCAACTGACCCGCGGCATGCATGAAACGTCCAGGTTGATGTTGTACCAGAACGTGCGCAAGTAACCGGGATCGGGGTCGGCTACCGCGCCGACCCCGATAGCGAGCCCGCACTATTGTCTAATCGCGATCCTCATCCTGCCCTTCCCTCCATTCCTCGGGATGGACCTTGAGATAGCTGCTGACAGCGACGCCTAAAGTTGGAAAAAACGCAGCTTCGCCAAACCGCTCGAATAGTCCGAAGCGCTTCAACTTGTCTTTGACAGGGTCCTTCATCTCGGCCACGCACAACGTGATACCAGCCTCGTTCAAGGTTTCGTCCAGTTCGGCCAGCATGTCGGCGGAAGTCACGTCCACGCTGGTGACCGGTTCGGCTGCTACCACCAGCCAACGGACCGGTGTGGGTGATGTCGCCACGGCGTCCAGCACTCGGTCATGGAACAGTTCTGCGTTGGCAAAAAACAACGGCGCATCCCAGCGAAACAGCACCAGGCCGGGAATAAGGCGCGCATCCGGATACCGCGTGATGTCGTGATAGCCCTGGACGCCTTTGGCGCGACCCAAAACCGCAGAGTACGGCCGCCAGCCATCCCATAGAAACTCGATCACCGCGACAACGATGGCCAGGCCAATGCCCTCGATGGCGCCGAAGACGGCCACACCGAGCGTACAAACGATCGATAACCAGAATTCCCAGCGCTGAATACGATAAATCCGTCGCAGGTCGGCGACCTCGATCAGGCCGATAGCCGAAGCGATGACCACCGCCGCCAGTGCGCTGGTGGGCAGGTTTTTCAGCAAATCCGGGGCATACACCAGCAATAAGGCAACAGCCAGCGCTCCAACCACGCCGGCAAGTTGGGTTTGGGCCCCCGCCGCCTCGGCCACAGGCGTGCGTGACGAACTGCTGCTGATTGGAAACCCCTGGAACAAACCGCCGGCAAGGTTGGCGACGCCGAGCCCTACCATCTCCTGGTTTGGGTCGACATAGGTCTTGGTCCGCGCCGCATAAACGCGAGAGAGCACACTGGTGTCGGCGAACGAGACAAGCGCAACGGCGCAACCTCCGATCACTACAGGAACGATATCGGCCCGACTGATCCAAGGGATGGCAAACGCCGGCAAGCCTTGGGGCAGCAAACCGAGAACCGCGACATTGTGGGTTGTAAGGTCAAGCACGCCAACGGCGACGGTGGCGCCTGCCACGGCGATCAGAATCCCCGGCACGCGTTTTTTGTCCTTGAGCAACAAGATGACCGCCACGGTGGCTGCACCGATCATGAAGGTGGTCCAGTTGGTTTTTCCATCCATCACCGAGGTGGCAATGGCCCACAGGTTGCGCAGCGGTCCGTCGGATTCAATCGAAAAGCCGAAAAACTTGGGTAGCTGACTGATCAATACCGTCAGCGCGATGCCGTTCATGTAGCCATAGCGGATCGGTTTGGATAGCAGCTCGGTGACGAAACCCAGCCGCGCGACACCCGCCAGGATGCACACCACCCCCGAGACGATCGCCATCATGCCGGCAAGGGCAATCGCGCGATGCGGGTCACCGCCGGACAGCGGCAAGACTACGGCGAGAATGATGGCTGCCAATGAGGAATCCGGCCCCAGCACCAGGATTCGGCTGGGGCCGAACAACGCATAAGCGAGCAATGGAACGATGGTCGCGTAAAGGCCATAAATGCCGGGCACCCCCGACGCCACCGCGTAGGCGATGCCGACGGGCACCAGCATGGTGGTGAGCACGAGTCCGGCCACAATGTCGCGCCGCAACCATGCCATCTTGTAGCGGCTCAACGTCCGCAGCCCCGGCAGCCGACGGCTCAAGCCGGTTTGATCGCCAGTATGCCTGTGCGTAATCCGGCCCGGTTCGGGAACGGGTGGCGGAGCATCTGAATCGCTCATGGGACTTTAGCCCTCAAGGAAAACAAACGGCGTGCGGTAGATTCATTCTGGGTCAAGTCTGCGATCTTGCTCAGTACTGAGTGAAAAATTCAACGATGGACCAGGCAACCTGCACACTCATCGTCGACCGCACCGACGCCAATAGCGTGTCTCCCAGTGTCGCAAATTCATAAATTCTCGCCGATCACACGATGTTTTTTCTCCTGGGTCTCAGCCAATGATGCCAATGTGCCTTTATTGCACCTTACGCTGACCTCTTGATCGCCATCTATTAGCTGACTCAGGAATTACGGACTATGGGAAGCTGGAAAATCAGGACTCACCTGCTTGTGCTTACCAGCACTTTGCTCCTGGGTTTGTTGTGTGTCGGCGGGCTTGGACTCTTGGGAATGCAATCTGCGGTACGCAGTCTGGAGACCGTGTACCTCGATCGGGTCGTGCCGCTGCGGGACTTGAAAAAAATCGCCGACCTGTACGCCGTGGACATCGTCGATGCCACCCACAAGGCACGCAATGGCAACTTCACCAACGCTGAATCGTTGACCCGGATAGAGCAAGCGCAGAGGGAAATCGATCAGACGTGGCGCGCGTACAAATCAACAGAACTGATCCCTGCAGAAACCCGTTTGATCGCGCAAATCGACCCGCTGATGGAAGCGACCCACGGTCCATTGCAAAACTTGCAGGGCCTGCTGCGCCAGAACGACGCCGCCGGTCTCGCGCGTTTCGCGACAGATCAGCTGTATCCACTGATCGATCCCTTGTCAGCCAAGTTTTCCGAGTTGATCGAAGTTCAACTGGTGGAGGCCAAGAACCAGTTCGAGCAAAACCAGAGCGCCTATACCTCCAGTCTTCAGCTCAGCCTGTTGATTCTGGCATTGGCCCTGATCGCGGGCGTGGCCTACACGGTCTTGTTCTCCCGCCTGTTGAGCCGCCAGCTCGGTGCCGAACCGGCAGAACTGGCGGCCATCAGTTCGAACATCGCCCAGGGGAAACTCGCCGCTACACAGTTTGATCAGCAACAGTCGACGGGGGTGCTGCACTCCGTCCAGGCGATGCGCCACAGCCTGAGCGAGATGATCGGCAAGATCAGCCAGGCCTCCGGGCAGATCGAAGGTGCCACACTGCAATTGTCTGCGTCCTCCGAACAAGGATTGAGCAGCGCCGCACTGCAAAGCGAAACAGCCTCCTCCATGGCGGCCACGGTAGAAGAGCTTTCCGTCAGCATCACTCACATCGCCGACAATGCTCGACAGGCTCAGAGCACCGCACAGAAAGCAGGCGAAATCACCAGCGAAGGCATGGAGGTCATGCAGGCCTCCATCCAGGAAATGGGCCAGATTGCCGATCTGGTGACACAAAGCTCATCGGATATCGATCAACTGGCGATTCAGTCCAACGACATCAGCCTGATTGTCGGCGTGATTCGCGGCATCGCCGAACAGACCAATCTCCTGGCCCTCAATGCCGCCATTGAAGCGGCACGCGCGGGCGAACAAGGTCGCGGCTTCGCCGTGGTCGCCGATGAAGTGCGCAGCCTTGCCGCCCGCACGGCCCAATCCACCACGGAAATCGTTGCCTTGGTCAATGCCATACAAAGCGGAATGGTCAAAGCAAAAGACAGCATGGCCGCCGGCTGTGAGCGCGTGACTCATGGTCAGAAACTGGTCGAAAGCGCGGGCCTTTCCATGGGCAGGATCAAGGGTGTACTGGACGAATCCCTTGCGGCCGTCAGTTTCATTTCGGTGTCGCTCCAGGAACAACGCGCCGCCAGTGAACAGGTCGCCTGCAACGTCGAGAAAGTAGCGCAAAGTGTGGAAGAGAACGCCACCGCCCAAAGCGGGATCGTGCGCACGACCCAGGAACTCAAGGCAATGTCCGACGGACTGGGCGTCATGCTGCAGCGGTTCAGCTTCTAAAGGCCTGGCCCCCGTCACACCAGCCAACGGCAGACGGGGGCGCACCCGGTTACCGAAGATAGTCTAGGATTTAAATGGCGAGCTTTCGTCACTCACACCCTGCCGCTGTTTGTCTGGCCCACTCAAAGGGAGACGCCAACGTGAGTACCTTGAAACTTCATCCTGCCCTGGACAATGGTATCCAACCCGCCGACGCGAATTTCACCGGTGGCACCCTGCAATGCCTGTGTGCGACCGACAAAGTCGAGGTCCGGATCGACGCGCAAACCCTGCATAACCACGCGTGCGGCTGCAGCAAATGCTGGAAACCGCAAAACGCGATATTCGCCGTCATTGCCGTGGTCCCTCGGGACAAGGTCAGCGTCACTGCCCACGGCGAAAAACTGGCCATTGTCGACGAAAAAGCCACCATCCAGCGCCATGCCTGCAAGCAGTGCCACGCCCATCTCTTTGGGCGCATCGAGAACAAGGACCATCCGTTTTATGGCCTGGACTTCGTCCACACCGAGCTCTCTCCCCAACGAGGCTGGGCTGCACCAGGCTTCGCGGCGTTCGTGTCCTCCATCATCGAAACCGGCACACCGCCAGCGCAAATGAAAGCCATCCGTGAGCGCCTGCGCTCTATCGGCCTGGAGCCCTATGACTGCCTGTCACCGGATTTGATGGACGCAATGGCGACTCATGTCGCCAAACAGAAAGGCCTGCTGCCTGCCGCCTGATTGATCGGCCGCCGCGGTTTGTTTGCCGGACCGCGGCCCCGGTTGGCAATGTCAGTCCCCGCGCAGAATCAGCGCATGCGCACCGTCCCACTCGGCGAAGATTTTTTGCCCGCAGTGCCCCCCAAGCCGCTTGTACTCGGCATGCAGCTTCTGCACCTGCAACTCAAGCCCGCCGCTGGCTTCGAGGTAAATGTTGACCATCGAACCGATGAACTCTTCACCGACGACGGTGCAGTTCAACCGGTTGCGTCGCACAGGTTGCTCGGTCAGGTCGATATGCTCGGCGCTTATGCAGAACGTCACCCGTTCGGCAGGCGCAACCGTTTTGCCCTCCGGCAGCCGCGCCAGGAATCCGCCGTGCTCCGAATCGAGGCGAACCAGTCCGCCGTTTTCGACACCGACGACCGTGCCGCACAGGATGTTCTTGCCGCCCACGAACTCGGCGACAAAACGGTTGTGAGGCTCAAGGAAAACCTCTTGTGGCGAGCCGATCTGTTCGACCCGGCCCCGACTCATGATCACCACGCGGTCGGCCATGGCAAAGGCTTCGGATTGACTGTGGGTGACGTAGACAAAGGTGATCCCCAGGTCTTTTTGCAGCCCGGTCAGCACGCCTTGCATACGCACGCTCAGATGAGCATCGAGCGCGCTCAGTGGCTCGTCGAGCAGCAGGATCGGCGGTTCGGTGACCAACGAACGCGCCAGCGCCACCCGTTGCCGCTGGCCGCCGGAAAGCAGGCTGATATCGCGGGTGGCGAACTCCTCCAAACCAAGCCGCTCAAGCCACACCAACGCCTTTTTGCGTCGTTCGGCCTTGGCCATCCCTTTCATGCGCAGGCCGAACTCGACGTTCTCAAGCACGTTGAGAAACGGGAACAGAGCGAGGTTTTGCCAGACCAGCGGCGTTTCCCGCTCCCAGGAGTAGAGATCATTGATGCGCTCACCGTTAAGACGGATTTCACCTTCACTGGGTTTATCCAGTCCCGCGAGCATGCGCAGCGTGGTGGTCTTGCCGCAGCCGCTCGACCCCATGATCGCGACAAACTCGCCTTTGTAGATTTCGAGGTTCATACGCTCGACAGCCTGGTAGCTGCCGAAATGCTTGACCACGTTGTCGAATACCACCAGCGGTTGAGTCATGGCTGAATCCTTCGTGTCCGGATGATTGTCAGGGGTGGTATCAGGCATTCGCGGGTTTACGCCGCCGCATCAGCAGCAGTTGCGCGAGGATTACCAGGGTCATGGTCGTGATAAAGACGATCGTGCCGATTGCGTTGATGGTCGGGCTCACCTGGCCTTGCAAGGTGTTGAGGATGCGCACAGGGACGGTCTCGTTGAGCCCCGAGACGAACCAGGCGACCGCAAACTCATCGAAGGAAACGGCCATGGTCACGAACAGCGCGGCGACAATGCTCGGCGCCGTGAAGGGCAGGATCACGTAACGCATGGCTTTCCACTGATGGGCGCCCAGGTTCCAGGCCGCAGCCTCGATGTTGGGGTCCATCTGCGCCAGGCGCATCCGAATGACCGCCATGGCAAACGGTGCGCACATCACGATATGGCTGATCATCACCGCGTAAATCTCGCCGGAGAGCCCGACCCGCGACAGAAAAGCCAACATCGCCAGCCCGAGGATCACCACCGGGATGGTCGGCGGCAACAGCGCGAGCGCCATGTAGATCGACTTGCCGAAAAACTGGTAGCGAAAGTCGGTGTAAGCCGCGGTAAACCCGAGCAGGGTTGAGACCAGCGACACGACCACGCCTACCGTGAGGCTGTTGCGGAAGGCCTGCCAAACCGCCGGGTCGGCCGCAATCGTCTCGTACCAGTGCAGGCTGAAGCCGCCCAGTGGCAAGGAAGGAAAGCGGTCGATGTTGAACGAGAACACAAAGCTGCCGGCAATGGGCATGAAGATGAAGAGGAACACCAACACGACAAAGCTGCGCAGCAGGAAATTGATCAGCCGATGCTCGTTCATGGGCGTCTCCGGTAAGCAAAGCGAACCGCGCCAAACGCCGTGATCAGCAACGTGACAATCATCATCGTTGCAATCACCGCAGCGCGTGGCCATTGCTGGCCGGACTTGGTGGTGTCAGTGATGAGCGTGCTCAAGGTTGGCGGCTGGCCACCGCCCAGATACAGCGGGCTGACAAAGTCGCCGAACGTCAGGATGAAGCAGAACAGCGCGGCGACGATGATGCCGATCCGCGCCGACGGCACCACCACCAGAAGCATCGTGCGCCATCGTCCACAGCCAAGGTTGTGTGCGGCCTCGATCAACGAGCGATCGATGTACATCAGGCTGAACAGTTGCAGCAACACCACCAATGGCAGGCACAACGTGAAGTAGCCGACGTAGGTGCCGAACGTCGTGTTCAGCATCGCAAACGGTTCCATCCCGACCAGGCCCAGCGCGGCATTGAAGATGCCGTTATCGCTGAGGAACACTTGCCAGGAATAGGTGCGCACCAGGTAGCTGGTGAAAAACGGCGTCACCAGCAACAACACCAACAACTGCTTGGCCGACTCGCGGAACTTGAAGGCGATGGTGTAAGCACAGGGAAAGGCCACCAGACTGACCAGTACCGTGGCGCCAGCCGCCATTGCGAGGGTATGGACGTAGGCATCCCAGAAAAAGCCGCGGCTGAGCATGTAGCTCCAGTTTTGCCACTCGAACGTCGGCACCATCCGGAAGTTGCGTACCAGCCAAAAACTGATGGCCACCAGAAACGCCAGCGGCAATACGAAAAAAACCAATTGCCAGATCAGGATCGGCATCGAGAAACAGAGGCCGAACCAGGGCAGGCGCCCTCTCCTCCTGATGCCGCGCTGCGCTCCGGCCCTGGCGTTTTCAGCGAGCACCGACGGCGAAGTATTCAATTTGTCAGAAATCATAGCGACCCTCTCCGCGCGTCTCGTCAGGCACCTTTGTATTGCGACCAGAAGTCGTTCCACTCATCCAGGCTCTGCCGGACAGGGAGTTCGCGGTACTTGATGCGACCATCGCGGATGTCATCCATGACGTTGCGCTGACCGAGCACCATGCCCTGGCGCTTCGCTTCGGCGGGATCGGTCCGGTTCAGCAGTTCCCAACCCTTCTTGCTCGGGATGAGCGCCGGATACGCGGCCATCTTCGCCGACTTGACCTGGCCTTGCGGCGAGGTGATGTATTGGATGAACTTCTTCGCCAGTTCCGGGCTGTGTGCTTTCCTGGCGATGCAGTAAGACTCCGTCCACTGCAACCCGCCCTCCTTCGGCAGCACGGTTTTCACTGGGGCGCCGGCGCGTTGCAAGACACCGGTGATCCAGTCGCCGATGCCGCACATGGCATGGACCTGGCCGTTCTTCAGCGAAGAAAAGGTTCCGCCGTAATCGAAGAAGCCGCCGATCTGCGGGCGCAGGCTCATCAGCTTCTGCTGGACCGATTGCCAGTGCACAGCATCGATGTCGTAGGGGCGCGCATTGCCGTTCATCAAACTGATCTGCCCAAGGTTCGGCAGGTGCCAGTCAAAGTGACCGACCTTGCCCTTGAGGCTCTCGTCCCAGAACACGTCATAGCTGTTCACCTTGGCTTCGGGAACGAGTTGGGTGTTGTAGGCGATGCCGAGGAAGCCGAAGCGGATCAGCACCGAGTAGAGCTTGTCCCCTTGCCAGTGACCGGGGAAATGCTGGAATTCCGGATAGAAGTCATCGAAGGGGTAATCCGCAGGGTCGAGTTGCTCGATGTATTCGGCGGCATTGAGTTGCTGGACATATTCGGCGTCGGACAGGATCAGGTCGAAGGTGCCGGGCGGAGATTGCGAGATCAGCCCCAGCATGTTGTCCCCGCCGGTGTAGTACTTGGCCCGGACCTTGACCCCGTACTGACGCTCGAAATCAGCGACGATGTCCGGCTCGGCGTGTCCGGCCCATGCGAGGATGACCAGTTCTTTTTCCGCAGCGGCAAAGCTTCTCAAGGGCAGCAGTCCGGACAGCGCTGCGGTGCCTGCCAGGATGCTGGTGGTCTTGAGGAATGTACGGCGTGAAAGGTCGATGGATTTTTTCATTATTGTCTCGCCTGGGTGATGGAAAGTGCCCTTGTCTCCTGCCGGCTTTCGCTGCCAACCACACGCATCATTCGCTGGCTGGTTGCATTGCAGCAGTTAGCCATCACCGGTTTTTGTGCGCGCCCGACCTGGACTTTGTCAGATCCGACTTATTGCCCTGCTTACCCAAAAGCGGCACTCACTTACCTGATTCGCCAGTCAGAAACGCCATTTCAGAGGGTGTTTTGTCATTTACGGGTCGGATTTAGACAAGTAGCCCCCCTCCTCATCTGATCGAATTGCCCTATGGACGCCTTTCGGTTCCAGCCCTCCAAAGGGTTAGTCAAACCGTGGGCAAACGCCTCCAGTCACCGGCTTCAAACCAGCAAGCGGTCAATTACTTTCCAAGGGTGTGCAGATGAACAACAGCGTCGTAATTGGAGAACTCACCTGGCCGGAGTACGCAGAGAAGGTCGCTACCGGCTGCCCCGTCTTCCTGCCAGTGGGCGCACTGGAGCAGCATGGCCATCACATGTGCATGGAGGTCGACGTCCTGTTGCCTTCCGCGATCTGCAAGGCGGTGGCGCAAAAGGTCAGCGGCCTGGTGTTGCCTGCCCTGGCCTATGGTTACAAATCCCAGCAGAAATCCGGCGGCGGCAATCACTTTCCAGGGACCACCAGCCTCGACGGCGCCACGCTGACCAGCACCGTGCAGGACATCATCCGCGAGCTTGCGCGCCATGGCGCACGCAAACTGGTGTTGATGAACGGCCACTTTGAAAACTCGATGTTCATTGTCGAGGGCATCGACCTCGCCCTTCGGGAACTTCGCTATGGCGGCATCACGGACTTCAAGGTGGTCGTGCTGTCCTACTGGGACTTCGTCAACGACCCCGCAGTCATCGCAAAGCTGTACCCCGACGGCTTCCTCGGCTGGGATATCGAACATGGCGGCGTTTTCGAAACGTCGCTAATGCTGGCCCTGCACCCGGACAAGGTCGATCTGAGCCGTGCGGTCGACCACCCTCCCGCGAAATTCCCGCCTTACGACGTGTTCCCCATCATCCCGGAGCGCACGCCGGCCTGCGGAACACTGTCTTCGCCTAAAGGCTCCAGTCGCGAAAAAGGCGAGCTGATTCTCGAAGTGTGTATCACCGGTATCAGTGCCGCAGTGCGCGAGGCTTTTGAGCTGGACACATAACAAACACATGGACGTGCCGAAACACGCACTCACGGTTAACGCTTCACCCTCCCCAAATAGAATAAAAAGGGTAAGTCTCATGTCCAGCAACTCAACCTTGGCCCCAGGCCTCAAGCAGCGTCACGTCACCATGTTGTCCATTGCCGGAGCCATTGGCGCCGGCCTGTTCATCGGTTCGGGACACGCCATCGCGTCGGCGGGCCCCGCCGCCATCCTTGCCTACATTTTTTCCGGCACCCTGGTGGTGCTGGTGATGCGCATGCTGGGAGAGATGGCCGTCGCGTCGCCTGATACCGGTTCATTCTCGACCTACGCCGAGCGGGCGATGGGACGCAGCGCCGGCTTCACCATCGGCTGGCTGTATTGGTGGTTCTGGGTACTGGTGATTCCGATTGAGGCCATCGCCGCTGCGGCCATCCTCCATGCCTGGTTCCCCTCGATCCAGACCTGGGAATTCGCGATCGCGGTCACCGGCCTGCTGACATTGACCAACCTGTTCAGTGTCGCCCGGTATGGCGAGTTCGAATTCTGGTTCGCCATGCTCAAAGTCATCGCGGTGTTGGGGTTTATCGCGCTGGGCGCCCTTGCCCTGGCGGGTGGATTGCCGGATACGACGGTGAGCGGGGTTGTTCAACTGAGCCATGAATTCGGTGGCTTCATGCCCAATGGCATGACCGCCGTGATCGGTGCAATGCTCACCACCGTGTTCAGCTTCATGGGCACGGAAATCGTCACCATTGCCGCAGCCGAATCGAAAAACCCCTCGAAACAGATCACCCGTGCGACCAACTCCGTGGTCTGGCGAATGGGGATTTTCTACATCGTCTCGGTGTTCCTCATCATCTCCATCGTGCCCTGGAACGACCCGATGCTCGTGCAGGTCGGCTCTTATCAGCGAGCGCTTGAGTTGATGAACATTCCCCACGCGAAAATGATCGTCGACATCGTCGTACTGATTGCTGTCGCCAGCTGCCTCAACTCGGCCATTTATACGGCGTCACGCATGGTCTTCTCCCTGAGCAAACGCGGGGATGGGCCTCGGGTCCTGCAGAAAACCTCGTCTTCAGGGGTGCCCTATATTGCGGTGCTGGCCAGCACGGCGGTCGGTTTCCTGACCACCGCACTGAATTACTTTGCGCCCAACGAAGTGTTTTCCTTCCTGCTGGCCAGCTCCGGGGCCGTTGCGTTGCTGGTCTACCTGGCCATTGCGGTTTCGCAACTGGTGCTTCGCAAAAAGATGAATGCATCGGGGCAGCCGATCGCTTTCAAAATGTGGTTTTACCCGTGGCTTAGCTACCTGGTGATCTTCTGCATCCTGAGCATCCTGACGGTCATGCTGATCTTGCCGGAACACCGCATGGAAGTGATCGCCACGGGGGCACTGACACTGTCCATCGTCTGCATGGGTGCAATCTTCAACGCCAGGAAGAAAACCGTACAAGCCGTTGACATGGCTCAAACCGAAAACGCCTGAAACCACCGCCCTCTCTGTAGGAGCCGGCTTGCTGGCGATGGCGGTGGATCAGTCGATACATGCATCGCCTGAAAGGACGCTATCGCCAGCAAGCCGGCTCCTACAGGTTAACCCCCTTCCTGATCACCTCTTTCCGGCCGCTCGCCACCACGGAGCTGGCCGGTTTTTTTTGCAGATCACTCATGCCTTGCTTCCATGCTTTAAACGCCTCCTCTCAAACCGATCCATACTCATGGCATCTTGCGTGCATACACCTGTCGTGACGGCCTGTTGAAAGATCACTCGGTGTAAAATCCACAAACCTGTTTTCAGGGTTCACAATCACAAAAACAAGATGACGTTGCCCCTGCCGGCAGCTTGCCGCAGAGCGCGTCACTGATGCAGTTGAGGAGCGGTAACAATGGCGAAACTCCAGGTGGCGAACCCCGCCGCAGGACGCTCGGCGAATGAACAACGACCGGTGAAAACCGTAGGTTTCCTGGTCATCCCCAACTTCACCACCATCGGCTTCGCCTCTGCCGTGGAAACATTGCGCATGGCCAACCTGGCCGCGCGCAAACAGATGTTCCGCACGGTGATCATCGCCGCCAGCCTGGACCCGGTCACGGCCAGCAACGGCATGCGCATCCTGCCCGACCACAGCATCACCGATGCACCAAAGCTGGACATGCTGTTCGTGGTCGGATCAAACCCGATTGTCTCCAATCACAGCAGCCGGCCCCTGCTCAACTGGCTGCGCAAGCTGGCGCATGATCAGGTGCCACTGGGCGGGATTTGCACCGGCAGCCATTTGCTGGCGCGC
Organism: Pseudomonas sp. GM60; assembly: GCF_000282415.1. Classification (NCBI taxonomy): domain Bacteria; kingdom Pseudomonadati; phylum Pseudomonadota; class Gammaproteobacteria; order Pseudomonadales; family Pseudomonadaceae; genus Pseudomonas; species Pseudomonas sp. GM60. The sequence goes on along the minus strand of NZ_AKJI01000030.1, from coordinate 80,269 downwards.
GCCGATCTGCTCAAGGGCTATCGCTGCACGATTCACTGGGAAGACATCGAAGCACTGAAGGAGCGTTTCCCGGGGATCATCATTTCCAACCAGCTATTCGAGCTGGACCGGGATCGCTACACCTGCTCCGGTGGTGTGGCCTCGATGGACATGACCCTGCAATTGATCGCCCGCGAACCCGGTGGCCGGGACATCGCCGCCCATACGGCCGAGCTGCTCTTGTGTGACCGGATCCGGGGGGCGCAGGAGCAACAGCGTGTGCCCTTGCGGCAGAAGCTCGGCACCTCGCAACCCAAGCTCAGCCAGATGGTGGCGATCATGGAAGCCAATCTTGAGGAGCCGGTGAGTCTTGAGGAACTTGCGCGGTTGAACGAGGTGTCGGTGCGGCAACTGGAGCGCCTGTTTCACAAGCACCTGCAACGCACGCCGAGTCAGTACTACCTGGAATTGCGCCTGGCGCGGGCGCGGCAATTGTTGCTACGCAGTGAATCGCAGGTCCGTGATATCGCCCTCGCCTGCGGCTTTGTTTCGCCTGCGCATTTTTCCAAATGCTATAGCCGGTTTTTTGGTGTGTCGCCGATTGGTGAGCGCAAGCAGGTGGCGGCCTTACATTGATGTCGGCCTGAATGGCCTCTTCGCGAGCAAGCCCGCTCCCACATATTGACCGTATTCAAATGTGGGAGCGGGCTTGCTCGCGAAGACTTACTAAAGAACACCCAAAGACTATCAGTCCTGCAACGCCTTATGCGCAGTTTCCCGACTCGCCAGCATCGCAATCAACGCCACCGCCGCTGCCGCCAACAGGTACCAGGCCGGGGCCATTTTGTTGCCGGTCAGTTGAATCAGCCAGGTCGCGATAAACGGTGCGGTGCCGCCGAACACCGCGTTGGCGATGTTGAAGCTGAAGGCAAAGCCACTGAAACGCACACGGGTGGGGAATATCTCGGCGAGGAAGCACGGCAAGGTGCCGTCATTCATCGCCAGGATCGCGCCGAACGCAATCTGGATCATCAGGATCACGATCAGCGGCTGGTTCTCCAGCATCCCGAACAGCGGAAAGGTCAGCGCCAGGAACAAGACCGAAGCCGTCAGCAACATGGTCTTGCGCCCGAACCGGTCCGACAACTTGCCCATCAGGAAAATCAACCCGATATAGGTCGCCAGCGACACCGTCGAGGCCAGGAACGAATCACTCTCGCTCATGCCCATTTCGGTGGACAGGTAAGTCGGCATGTAGCTGAGCAACAGGTAAAACGCCACCGCATTCAGACAGGTCACGCCGATCCCGATCATCACGCTGCGCCGGTGCACGGTCAGCAGTTCGCGAACCGGAGCGTGGGTTGCGCATTCCTTCGCCTCAAGGCGTTTTTCCATCTCCAGGAACTTGGGCGTGTCCTGCAAGCTCATGCGGATATAGCGCCCCACCAGCCCGAATGGCGCCGCCAGCAAAAAGGGTAAACGCCAGCCCCAGCTGTGCAAGTCCTCGACACTCATCCACGCATGCAGACCGGCGACGAACACCGCGCCGAACAGCAAACCGGCCGCCGTACTTGCCGGGACGATGCTGGTGTACAAACCGCGTTTGCCCTCGGGCGCGTATTCGGCGAGAAAAGCCGATGCCCCGGCGTACTCACCTGAAGCAGAGAAGCCCTGAAACAAGCGAATCAGCAACAACAACGCCGGTGCCCACAGGCCGATATGGTTGTAGGTCGGCAGGATACCGATGCAAAAAGTCGAGACCGACATGATCAGAATCGACCAGGACAACGCACTGCGCCGCCCGTATTTGTCACCAAAGTGGCCCCAGACCAATCCCCCCAGCGGGCGGACGATAAACGACAGCGCGAACACGGCAAACGTTGCCAGCAGCGCGGAAGCCTTGTCGGTTTGCGGAAAAAACGTCAGTGCGATGACAGTTGCCAGGTAGCCGTAGGCGGCATAGTCGAACCACTCGACGAAGTTGCCCATGAAGCTGGCACTGGCTGCACGCCGCAGCGCCTTGCGCTCGGCGGTCTGTTCAAGTTTTTGCGCCAGGGTCGGCGTCAGGCTTGCACTTTGAGTGCTCATTGGGCACCTCCGGTGTCAGAGGTGCAGTTATCAGGATGAAGCGTCGGGACGTAGGACATGACAAAACCCTCTATTGTTTTACTTGGCAGGGTTAAGGCTCTTTAGATGCTGCGCGCTCTCGGGCTCGCATGCGTTGTTTTTTCCGGTTTATCTCAGCCACCGGTAAGATTTTTGCCGCTCATCAACGTAAAACGCCGCACAGGTTCGCTGTGCGGCGCAAAGTCTTACTTCTTGATGATGTTGTGTTCCGGGCCATACGGGAACTTGGTGATGTTTTCACCGCCCTGTTCGTTGACGATCAGGATGTCGTGCTCACGATAGCCGCCGGCACCTGGAAGCCCTTCGGGCAGCATGATCATCGGTTCGATGGACACGACCATCCCTGGCTCCAGAACCGTGTCGATGTCTTCGCGCAGTTCCAGCCCGGCTTCGCGGCCGTAGTAGTGGCTGAGCGTACCAAAGGAGTGGCCATAGCCGAACGTGCGGTATTGCAGCAGATCGTGTTCCAGGAAGATCTCGTTCAATTGCAGTGCGATATCGCAGCAGCGCATGCCCGGCTTGATCAGTTTCAGACCGGCCTCGTGCACTTTGACGTTCACTTCCCACAAGCGCAGATGCTCGTCGGAGCAGTGGTCCAGGAACAACGTACGTTCCAGCGCGGTGTAGTAACCGGCGATCATCGGGAAGCAGTTGAGGCTGAGGATGTCGCCCTTGTTGACCTTGCGCGACGTCACCGGGTTATGCGCACCGTCGGTGTTGATGCCGGACTGGAACCAGGTCCAGGTGTCCATCAGTTCGGCATCCGGGAAGGTGCGGGCAATTTCGCGCACCATGGCCTGGGTGGCGTGCAGCGCGACTTCGTACTCCGGCACCTGATCACGCAAGGCTTCGACGATGGCGGCACCGCCGATGTCCGCAACGCGTGCGCCATGACGAATGATCGCGTGTTCTTCAGCGGACTTGATCATGCGCATGCGCATGCACGGTGCGCCGATATCCACCAGTTCAGCCTGCGGATAGCGGCTGGCCAGCTTGTCGCGATTGAGCAGATTCAGATGGTCGAACTCGATACCGATGCGCCCGGCCTTGGGCAACGCTTGCTGGATGGCGACGAAGTAGTTGTCGCGCTGCCAGTCGGTGTAGACGATGTTTTCAGTGCCGACAGTACGGCGCCATGGCTGACCGCCATCGATGTTGGCGCTGATGGTCACGGCGCTGTCCTGGGTCACAACCAGCGCGTACGGACGTCCGAAGGAGCAATACAGGAAATCGCTGTAATAGTTGATGTTGTGATAGGACGTGAAGACGGCGGCGTCGATATTGTTCTGCGCAAGATAGGCGCGCAATTTGGCCTGGCGGTTGGCATATTCCTGAGTCGAGAACGTCGGGCTGGTTTTTTCGCCGTTCTTGATCTGGATGGTTTTCGGCATTTGCATGTCATTTATCCTTTTCATTGTTTGAGCTACAGATGGCGCCAATCTGGCGGGCCGCTGAAGATCATTCGAACAGATGCAAACCGGGCTTTTTTGCGCGAATCCGACCTGTAGTTGGTCATATCCGCTGTTTTCGAAAGCGCTCCCCATACCCCTGTGCCAGAAACAAAAATGCCCCCGCCAAGCGCAAAAAAGCCGCTTGGCGGAGGCATCGGGGAAAATGACGCGGTCAGTGTGGGAGCGAGCCTGCTCGCGATGAGGCCGCTACTGCCAACATCGATTCCCGCGTGAGCAAGCCCGTCCCCATATGGTCGCGAGGGTGCGCACCGAAGTACTGCCGATAGCAGCGAAAGAAATGTTGCAGCGAGACGAATCCACACGCCGCAGCGACATCCGACAGCGACTGTTCACCGCCCCGCAGCAACTGACGCGCCTGCTGCAGGCGCAAGTCCAGATAATGCCTTGCCGGGGAACAACCCAGGCTGCGTTTGAACAAGCGCTCCAGATGTCGGACGGAAATGCCCATCGCCTCGGCCAGTTCGTCGATGCCCAGTGTTCGGCTCAAGTGCTCGTTCATCAATGCCAGTGTTGCCTGGAGCTTTTCCGGCGCCTCATGCACGGGCAATAGCGGTCGGGCCTGGCGTGCCGCATGTTTCTCCATCCGCAGGATCAGGCCACGGCCATGGGTCCGGGCGAGCAGCTCATGCATCAGCCCCTGAACTGCCTGCGGGCCGACGCAGGTCAGACGCTGGCGATCGACACAAAACGGCGCGACCACGGGCGTCAACTGGCTGAAACCCGCAAACGGCAGTGAAGCCGCAGGCTCCGGCAAGCTGCAACGGAAACCCTTCAGGGCCCCCGTCTGCGCCAGCAACCAGCCGGCCTCGCCCAATGCCCCGAGGCTGATCGGTTGTCTCGCCCAGTGGTTGAGCTGTGCGAGCAGATGCGGATGCTCCGTCTGAAGAGGCTGACTATCGCCGCCACAAAGGATCAACACATCGAATGCTCGTGCCTGATCCAGTCGCGCAGTGGCGGTGACGATGCCGTTGCTGGCATTCAGTGGCTGCCCGTCCAGGCTCAGCATTTGCCAGCGGCAGACATCATGTCCCGCCAGCTGGTTGGCCAGGCGCAATGGCTCCAGCGCATTGGCCAGGGCATACATGTCGAAGGCTTCCATCAACCAGAAACCAATACGCAGCACCGGCGGTGATGGCCGGCTGGATTCGCTTGGTTGCAGCATGTCCCGCTCTCCCGTTGGTCAAGGTTGTCCAGCACACGATGGAGCTGACCGCCAACCTGCCGCAGGAGGTTTCTTTGTGTTTGTCATAGAGGTCGGCGCCGCTTCAAAGGTGTCTGCCATTCACCCGATTGTCGGCGCCAGGGATCATCGAGATGTGTCAGATATCGACCCCTGATTGCCCGCCACTACCGGCGACGCAGGGGGATCTGCCGTTTGCGCTTCAATCCTCTGGGGGTTTCCTGAACACCAGCAGCTTCCCGGTTGCACGTTGCACCACCTTGTCATTCTGATTCAGCGTTTCCATGAACAGCGTCACCACGCCCCGATCCGGTTTTGAAGCCGACGGTTCGATGGCCTGCACCTTGCTGAACAGGCGCAACACGTCATCCGGATAAGTCGGTGTCGGCCAGCTCAGCTCGATGCCCAGGCCAATGATGCCGTCCGCCAGGGGGACGCTGGCCACGAGCATCTTCATGGTCAGGGCCGCAGTGTTCCAGCCGCTGGCCGCCAGACCGCCGAACAGACTCAACTCGGCCTCTTCGGCACTCAAATGGAAAGGTTGCGGGTCGTATTCGCGAGCAAACGCCAACATCGCTTCCTGATGGACGCGAACAGGGTCGCTTTCAAACTCCTGACCCAGACTCAGGTCATCGAGATAGAGTTTTTCCCAGGCATGCAGGGTCATGATTCATTCCTCCGCAGTGCATTACGAATAGCCGATGTCGCTGAGATCAATGGCTACCAGCAAGGCGTGCTCATCCGCCTGGCCGTCGGCCTTGCGTCGATAGGCGCGCCGCTTGCCGGGCAAGCGCAAGCCGTCGGTTTCAACATAGCCATGGACATATTGCGCGGCAGCCAGGCCACCGCTGACATCCACGTTGTAGTCGTGACGACGTAACAGAAAGTCTGCACCGAAGTAGAAATCCTGCACCGCGCAGTGCGTGGCGATTGTCTCGGGGAAGGTCACCCGCAAACGACGCCAGCGCTCCGAGCCCTCGTGCCAGGGCTCGACTTCCTCGGTCACGACACCCGGCCAGGTGAACTGGAAAGGCATGGTCAGGTACGACCAAAGTGCGTAACCGTTGAAGTACGCTCGGTGCAGGGGATCCCAGGGACTGTTTTCCCCATGGTCGCGAAAGGATTCTCTGGGTTTCGATCGCTCGGCAATCACCTTGCCGGCGGTATTTTCGATGGCGATTCGATCCGGGGTGTAGGCGGTGAATTGGTCGGCCCCACCAAAGGGCGTCACTGAGGCCCGCTGCTCATGCAGCCAGACGGTCATCTGCCGTGGCGCGCTGTCCTGGGTCAGCCCTTTCATGGCCCAGAGCGAGCCCCCGGTCACGATAGTGGCGCGTACCTGGTTGAAACTGCTCCAGCGCTCCAGACCACCATGGGCGATCAGTACGCAATTGAGCAGTTCATCACCCGGCGCATTCATAGTGGCGGCCCTCCTCCCTCCGAAGGCTGATCCCGAACCCATTGCCAGAATAATTGATACCCGACCGCCAGCACCACCGGACCGATGAACAACCCGATGATGCCGCTGGTGACCATCCCGCCAAGCGCGCCGATCAGCACCACCGGCATCGGCACATCGACACCGCGCCCCAGCAGCAGCGGTTTGAGCACGTTGTCCACCAGGCCGGCAACGAAGACGAAGATGGCGAACACGATCGTCACAGTGTTGGCGCCTTCGGTGGCGAACACATAGGCAATCACCGGAACCGTGATCAGCGTCGCCGGCAATTGCATGATGCCGAGCAACAGCACCCCAAGGGCCAGCAAACCGGCGCCGGGAATGCCCTTGAAGACAAACCCGAGCCCCACCAGCAGCATCTGGATGAACGCGATCCCGACTACGCCCAGCGCAACCGCACGGATCGTTGCGGTGCACAGCGCGGCAATTTTCGGCCCTTTGGTCGGGTCGCTGACCCGCGAGGCAATCTGCACCGCGCTGCGATTGCCGCTCTCGCCATAGGCCATGAAAATACCGGCGATGATCAAGGCGAAAATGAAGGTCAGGAAACCCATGCCGACGCCGGCCAATTTGCTCAACAGGGACAGGCTGAAGTGCTTGATCTGCGGGAGGTATTTGGCGGTCAGGTCGGGAAGATTGGTTGAGGCCTCGAGCCACAAGTCAAACAGCGGCTGCCCCACCAATGGCCAACTGGCGATGGATTCGGCGGGTGGTGGCAGGTGAAAGTCGCCGCCCTTGACCACTTCCATCACACGGTCGACCGAGTCGGCTATCGAGGTGCCCAGAAAGTAGATCGGTAACACCAGGATGACGATGGCGATCAGGATAATCAGCGTCGCAATGCGCCCGTCATTCTGCCCCAAGGGCCCTTTCAGCCGAGCCTGCAACGGGTAAAGGGTAATCGCCAGGATCAGCGACCACAGCATCAGGTCACGGAACGGGCTGAAGATTTCAAAGCAGAACAGCACCAGAACCGCGATCAGCCCAGCCCGGATAAGGACATCGAGCAGCGTGCGCGTCAGCGTTTTTTCGGAGAACGAAGTGGGCTCCATGGAGGCCTCCTGATCACTGCAACGGTACGGGATCGGTTAGCCCAGCATAGTCGTTCGGCGGAAAACGCGTGGATTCAACGCAACTTCAATGGATCAACCATTCCGGCGGCAATGGCCATGCCGACCAGGTCCGGCAGGGTATTGGCTTGCATGCGTTTCATCACGCGTGAGCGGTAGAGGTCGACGGTTTTTGCGCTCACGCCCAGTTGCTCGGCGATTTCACGGGTGGTGTAACCCTGCACCAGCGGCAACAAGACGTCGCGTTCCCGTGGGGTCAGCGTGAGCAAACGCGCCTGCAACGCTTCATGCCCTTGATTACCCGAACGGTGGGTCGCGCAAGTGCTCAGGGCCTGTTGCACGCTGTCCAGCAGCAGTTGTTCGTTGTAGGGCTTTTCAATGAAGTCGTGAGCGCCGGCCTTGAACGCACGCACCACGATCGGCACATCGGCGTGACCGCTGACGAAGATGATTGGCAGGTTCAGTTCGCGCAATCGCATTTCTTCCTGCACGTTCAAGCCGCCCATGCCGGGCATGCGTACATCCAGCAGCACACAGGCCGCCAGGCTGGCATCGCAGGCATTGAGGAACTCAACACCGCTGGTAAACGGCAACGCCTTGAGGCCGACTGACTCCAGTAACCAGACCGTTGAGTCGAGCATGCCTTGATCGTCATCGACCACATACACCACGTGCTCCGTCACACCCGCCATTGCATTATTCCTGTTGTTGTTTTGTTGGACCGGCAAGCGGCAAGCGACAGCACATCAGCAGCCCGACCGGTTGGCGGCGGGCCTGCAATTCGCCGCCGAAACCTTCGATGATGCTGCGGCTCATGGACAAACCGAGCCCCAGGCCATCGGCCTTGCTGGTATAGAACGGGGTAAAAATCTGCTCCAGTTCGGGCTCGCTCACGCCGGGCCCCTGGTCCTGCACCGTGATGTCCACGGTGGCGGCACTGCCCTGCCCGGCGGTCATCACAATCAGCGAGGGCTGGCCGGGATGTTGTTCGCGGTTGGCATCGATGGCATTGCGCAACAGATTGAGCAGGACTTGTTCCAGCAACACTCGATCGGCATAAACGGGCGGCAGATTATCCGGCAGACGATCCTCGATTGTCACTTGGCAATTACTCGCTTCCCAGGCGCACAAACGCACGGCTTCGCGGGCGACATCGGTGACGTTCAGCGCCTGCATGCGGCGTTGGCCTTTGCGCAGAAACGCGCGCAAACGGCGGATCACTTCCGAGGCGTGCGTGGCGTGATGGGTGATGCGTTCCAGCCCTTGCGCAACCCGGGCAGCCGCCTGGGGGTTGGAATCCACGGTCTGCAAATAGCGCTGGCTGGCGTTGGCGTAATTGACCACCGCGGCCAGTGGCTGATTGATTTCGTGGGCGATGCCCGAGGCCAGTTCACCGAGGGTGACCAGGCGCGCGGTGTGCGCCAGTTCATCCTGATGGCGGCGCTGCTGCACTTCGCGCAGTTCACGTTCGGTCATGTCCCGCGCCACCAGTGAATAGTAGCGCTCGCCACCGGCCGAACGATGCGCCAACAGCACCAGCGACACCGGCACCGACGCGCCACCGCCCGGTGGTTGCAAGCGCGCATCGGTGCTCCAGACGCCGTCGCGTTCGGCGCCGCTCCAGCCGTCACGTTGCAGACGCGTCAGGTCTGCGCTGGCGAACAGTTGTGCCAGGACCGGCATCGGCTGTTGCTCGCCTATGCCGAGGATGCGGCGTGCCGCCGGGTTGAGGTATGTGACTTGCCCCTCGGGGTCGATGAACAGCACCGGATCGGTGTTGACCTCGACGACTTCGGCCAGGCGCCGCTTGTTCTCTTCGGCCTGCACTCTGGCAGTAATGTCCCGGGAGACGCTGACCACCTCGACCACCGTGCCGGTATAGGTTTCACGAATCGCCCGACTGGCGGTTTCGAACCACAGGTAATGGCCGTCCCGATGGCGAATGCGATAGGTCATGGTGTGATAACCGTCCTGCTCCAGCGCATCGCGGGCACGCTGCACCAGGCTGGCCAGGTCCTGGCCATGGAACAGGCCCTGGGCCATTTGCCCGCGCAGTTCTTCCGGCCAGTAGCCGAGCAACGTCCATGATGCGGGGGAGGCATCGAGAAAACAGCCGTCCGGTGTGTGCCGGGAAATCAAGTCGGTGGTGTTCTCGATGATCAGCCGGTACAACCGCCGCGCCTGAGCCGCTTCGCGCTCGGCCAGCACTTGCGCGGTGGCGTCGCGGCAACGGGCGAGCACACGGTTGTCCTGGGGATCGGGAATGAATGTCCAGATCAGAATCTGCGTTTCGAGCTGGGCCTCGACCCCTTCAATGGCGCGCTGCTGGTCCAGGCACGCGCGCACCAGCACCCGATGGTTGACCGGCAGAAAACCGAATACGTCGCTCAGCGGCTTTTCCGCCAGCAACGCCAGCAACGCCGCGTTGAATTCCTGCGGCCGTCCCTGCGCGTCGAGCAACAGGCTCGGTTGCGGATCGTGGCCCAACAGTGGCGAGCCACGCAGCATGCCGTTGACGCTGCTGAGCAAAGTCGTGAGCAAATCCTGCACCCACCCCAGCCAGTCGAAACTGACGCCTTCGCAGACTTCCACCAGCAACAACCCGGCCTGCCCAGGCGTCAACGCCAGATCGAACACTTGGCCATGGCTGATGGCGGCGCGGCGCAGTCGACCGGCCAACCAGCAATCCAGTTGCCGCACTTGCGCCAGGTCGAGGCGCCCGGCTTCCAGCAAACGCTCGAACAGCAACTGATCGCTGGCCAGCGAAGGGTCGCCCTGGCCCGGGGGAAAATGCTGGGCGGCACCTTCATGGCTGTAGATCCGCGCCTGGGGCTGCCAGCTCAGGTAAACCGCGCGACGCACCTCGGGGCAATCCTGCAAGGCCCGACACAACGCATCGGCCCGGGCGGCCAGAGGCACGGCCTCACGCTGCAGGCGCAACCAGCTGTGCAATCGAACGGGAGTCAGGGTCATCACGGGTCCGCTTCGTTGGGGAAGCCAAGGATATACCGGCCTTGGCGATTTAACGGTAGTCATTTAGATCAGAAAGAATCAAATATAGTATATATACCATACGACATAGGTTGTACTTCCATATCGATGGAGGATTGTTATATAAAGCACACCGGACATATAAAGGTGACCTCAGCGGCGACGCTGAAAGGCCACCGATAGAGCTAACAATCAGCCACCGAGTACCGCACATGTCGATCTATGAACAAGGGCTAGTCCCTTCGGCTGTCAATCACATCGCCTTGTCTCCGCTCAGCTTCCTTGAGCGCACGGCCAATGTTTACCCCGACTACCCCGCCGTCATCCACGGCTCGATTCGCCGTACCTGGGCGCAGACCTACACCCGTTGCCGACGCCTGGCCTCGGCGCTGGCTGGTCGCGGCATCGGCAAAGACGACACCGTGGCGGTGATGCTGCCCAATATCCCGGAAATGCTGGAAGTGCATTTTGGCGTGCCGATGATCGGCGCCGTGCTCAACCCGCTCAACGTGCGCCTGGATGCTGAAGCCATTGCGTTCATGCTCCAGCATGGCGAGGCCAAGGTGCTGATCACCGACCGCGAGTTCCATAACGTGATTCACGCCGCTATCGGCATGCTTGATCACCCGCCTCTGGTCATCGACGTCAACGACCCGGAATACGGTGAAGGCCAGGCCGTCAGCGATCTGGACTATGAAGCGTTGCTGGCCGAAGGCGACCCGGCGTTCGCCTGGCAATGGCCAGCCAACGAGTGGCAAGCCATCTCGCTGAACTACACCTCCGGCACCACCGGCAACCCGAAAGGCGTGGTCTATCACCATCGCGGCGCTTATTTGAATGCCTTGGGCAACCAGATGACCTGGGCCATGGGCAACCATCCGGTGTACCTCTGGACCCTGCCGATGTTCCATTGCAACGGCTGGTGCTACCCGTGGACCATCACCGCGCTTGCCGGCGTTCACGTGTTCCTGCGCCGGGTCGATCCGCAGAAAATCCTCACGCTGATTCGCGAACATCAGGTCACGCACCTGTGCGGCGCGCCGATCGTGCTCAACGCGCTGGTCAACATGCCGGAATCCGCGAAGGCGGCCATCGATCACCCGGTCAACGCCATGGTCGCCGGTGCTGCCCCGCCGGCCAAAGTCATTGGCGCCGTGGAGGAAATGGGCATCAAGGTCACCCACGTCTACGGCCTGACGGAAACCTATGGTCCGGTGACCCTCTGCGCCTGGCATGCCGAATGGGACGAACTGCCGCTGGAAGAACGGGCGCAGATCAAATCCCGTCAAGGCGTGCGCTACCCGACGCTCGAAGGTGTGATGGTCGGCGATTCGAAGACGCTGGAACCGACCCCGCGCGATGGCCAGACCATCGGTGAAGTGTTCATGCGCGGCAACACCGTGATGAAGGGCTACCTGAAAAACCCGACGGCCACCGCCGAAGCATTCGAGAGTGGCTGGTTTCACACTGGCGACCTGGCGGTGTGTCACCCAGACGGTTATGTCGAGATCAAAGACCGCCTCAAAGACATCATCATTTCCGGTGGCGAGAACATTTCCACCATCGAACTCGAAGGCGTGCTCTATCGCCATCCGGGGGTGATGGAAGCCGCCGTGGTCGCCCGCCCCGATGAAAAATGGGGCGAAACGCCCTGCGCCTTCATCACCTTGAAGGCTGATCACCAGGACGTTCGCGAGGCCGACATCATCAGTTTCTGCCGCGAGCATCTGGCCGGTTTCAAAGTCCCGCGCACGGTGATTTTCACCCTGCTGCCGAAGACATCCACCGGCAAGATCCAGAAGTACGTGCTGCGCGACAGGGCCAAGGCCCTCTAACCCCTCACCGACGTTTCACCTATCAGGCGGCAGGTGTCTTGCCTGCCGCCTCGGGCTCGTGCAGGCCGAATTCGGCCTGCCCTGCCCCCACACACCGATAACAACAACAATGTGGAGCGCATCATGATCGACATCCATGCAACCGATACCCAACGCTGTGAACGTATTCGGACCAACCCGAAATTCCTGCAACTGGTCAGCAGTCGCTCGCGCCTGGCCTGGTCGTTGAGTGCTGCGGTGCTGGGCACTTATTACCTGTTCATGTTCGTGGTGGCGTTTGCCCCGCAATGGCTGCACGCGCCGCTCGGCGAGCACCGGATGTTGACCCTGGGCATGCCGGTTGGCGCGGCGATCATTGTTTTTTCCTGGTTGCTGACCGGTTGGTACGTCTACAGCGCCAACACGCGCTTCGATGCGCTGGGTGCGGCCATTCTTGAGGAGAGCAAGTGATGCGTAAACTCATCCTCGCCGCAGCCTGCCTGTTGCCGGCCTCCGTTGTATTCGCTGCACCCGCGTTGGGAACCATCGAAAAACAACCGCTGAACCTGCATGCGATCGGCATGTTCTTCGTGTTTGTTCTCGGCACATTGGCCATCACTTGGTGGGCCGCGCGCCAGACCAAATCCACCTCGGACTTCTACACCGCCGGCGGTGGCATCACCGGGTTTCAGAACGGCTTGGCGATTGCCGGCGACTACATGTCCGCCGCTACGTTGCTGGGGCTGTCCAGCCTGGTATTCGCCAAGGGTTACGATGGTTTCATCTACACCATCGGCTTCTTTGTCGGTTGGCCGATCATCACCTTCCTGATGGCCGAGCGGCTGCGCAATCTGGGGCGCTACACCTTTGCAGACATCGTCTCCTACCGACTGGACCAGAACAAAGTGCGGATCTTCGCTGCGTTCGGTTCGTTGACGGTGGTGTGTTGCTACCTGATCGTGCAGATGGTCGGTGCCGGCCAGTTAATCAAATTGCTGTTCGGCCTCGACTACCCGGTAGCGGTGGTGATCGTCGGCGCGTTGATGCTGGTGTATGTGATCTTCGGCGGCATGATCGCAACGACCTGGGTGCAAATCATCAAGGCTGTGTTGCTGCTGGCCGGCGGCACGACTCTCGCGGGCATGGCCATGTCGCAGTTCGGTTTCAGCTACGAAACCCTGGCCACCAAAGCGGTCGAAGCGCATGCCAGCGGCTGGAATATCATGGGCCCCGGCTCAATGCTCGCCGACCCGATCAACACCGCGTCAATGTCTCTCGGCCTGGTATTCGGCATTGCCGGTCTGCCGCACATTCTGATGCGCTTCTTCACCGTACCCAACGCCAGGGAAGCGCGTAAATCGGTGTTCTACGCCACCGGTTTCATCGGTTTCTTCTTCCTCGTGGTCTGCACCCTGGGCTTCGCCGCGATGGTGATCATCGGCACCGATCCGCAGTACTACGTCAACGGTGAAGTAGGCGGCGCCTTGATTGGCGGCGGCAACATGGTCGCGATGCACTTGGCCAAAGCGGTAGGTGGCAACCTGTTCCTCGGGTTCCTCTCGGCCGTGGCGTTCGCCACCATCCTTGCGGTGGTCTCCGGCCTGGCCCTGGCCGGTGCATCGGCGATTTCCCACGACCTCTACGCCACCGTATTCAAGAAAGGCAACGCCACCCAGAAACAGGAAATGCGCGTCACCCGCATGGCCACCGTGGGCCTGGGCATCATCGCGATTCTGCTGGGCATCCTGTTCGAGAAGATGAACGTCGCGTTCCTGGTCGGCCTGACCTTCGGCATCGCCGCCTCGACCAACTTCCCGGTACTGATCATGGCCATGTACTGGAAAGGCCTGACCACCAAAGGCGCGATCATCGGCGGTTTTGCCGGCCTGATCTGCGCGCTGGTGCTAGTGATCCTGTCCCCGGCCGTGTGGGTGACCGTGCTCGGTCATGCTCACGCCCTCTTCCCGTACGACCACCCGGCGCTGTTTTCCATGCCGCTGGCGTTCCTGGTGATTGTTGTCGTGTCCCGACTCGACCGCAGTGTGCGGGCCGACAAGGAACGTGACGCCTACGCCGACCAGTTCGTGCGCGCCCAGACCGGTCTCGGTGCTGCCAGCGCTTCCAGTCATTGATTGAAAGGCACGGTGCCCGGTTGCGGCGCCGTGCACAACCGTCCTGTCGAGGTTCACGTTATGCCCGAATTCAAAGCCCCCCTGCGCGATCTGCGCTTCGTCCTGCATGAGGTGTTTGACGCCCCGGCCCTGTGGGCACGCCTGCCTGCCCTGGCTGACAACATCGATGCTGGCATCGCCGACGCGATCCTTGAGGAAGCGGGAAAAGTCACCGCGCACCTGATCGCACCCTTGAACCGCAGCGGCGACGAAGAAGGCGCACAGTGGCATGAAGGTCAGGTGACCACGCCCATCGGCTTCAAACAGGCTTATGCCACGTACATCGAGGGTGGCTGGGTCGGTCTGTCCGGTAATCCCGAGTTCGGCGGCATGGGCATGCCGAAAATGCTCGCCGTGCAGTTTGAAGAAATGCTCTACGGCTCCAATTCCAGTTTCGCGCTGTATTCGGCATTGAGTTCCGGTGCGTGCCTGGCGCTGGATGCCCACGCCAGCGAGACCTTGAAAGACCTGTACCTGCCGCCGATGTATGAAGGTCGCTGGGCCGGCTCCATGTGCCTGACCGAAGCCCATGCCGGCACCGATCTGGGGATCATCCGCACTCGCGCCGAACCTCGGGCGGATGGCAGTTTCAGCATCACCGGCAGCAAGATATTCATCACCGGCGGCGATCAGGACCTGACCGAAAACATCGTCCATCTGGTGTTGGCAAAACTGCCCGACGCGCCGGCCGGACCAAAAGGCATCTCGCTGTTTGCGGTGCCCAAAGTGCTGGTCAATGCCGACGGTTCCCTTGGCGCGGCCAACGCCGTAAGTTGCGGTTCGATCGAACACAAGATGGGCATCAAGGCCTCGGCCACCTGCGTGATGAATTTCGACGGTGCCAGCGGCTGGCTGGTGGGCGAAGCCAACAAAGGCCTCGCAGCGATGTTCACCATGATGAACTACGAACGCCTGTCCATCGGTATTCAGGGCATTGGCTGCGCCGAAGCGTCCTATCAGAGTGCGGTGGCCTACGCCCGTGAACGCATTCAAAGCCGCGCCCCGACCGGCACCGTGGCCGCGGACAAAGTCGCCGATCCGATCATCGTCCACCCCGATGTGCGCCGCATGCTGCTCAGCATGAAAGCCATGACTGAAGGTGGCCGCGCGTTCGCCAGTTATGTCGGGCAGCAGCTCGATCTGGCGAAGTTCTCCGACGATGCGCAAGAACGCGAGAGCGCCCAGAGCCTGGTCGCGCTGCTGACGCCGATTGCCAAGGCCTTCTTCACCGACACCGGTCTGGAGAGCTGCATCAACGGCCAGCAAGTGTTCGGCGGCCATGGCTACATCCGCGAATGGGGCCAGGAACAATTGGTCCGCGACGTGCGCATCGCGCAGATCTATGAAGGCACCAACGGCATTCAGGCGCTGGACCTGCTCGGGCGCAAAGTGCTGGCCGATAACGGTTTCGCGTTGCGTCAGTTCACCGGCGAGATTCGGCATTTCGCCCACCAGCCTGACGCGCCCTACAGCGCGCAACTGTTCGATGCCGTGCAGCGCCTGGAAGACCTGAGCGACTGGTTGCAGGACCGGACAGCGACCAACCGCAACGAAGTCGGCGCCGCTTCCGTGGAGTATTTGCACCTGTTCGGGTATGTGGCCTACGCCTGGTTGTGGGCGCGCATGGCGCAGGTTGCCCGGCAAAAGCGAAGCGACGACGAAGGCTTTTACGGTGCGAAGATCGCCACCGCCGACTTCTACTTCCATCGCCTGCTGCCGCGCATTTTGAGCCTCGAACAATCGATTCGCGCCGGCAGTGCCTCGTTGTTCGGCCTGAGCGCCGAGCAGTTCTAACGATTGAACCGCACGCGGCGCCACGCTCCTCTCTTTTCGGCGCTCGCGTTTTTTCTTGGTAAGCCCTCGCCCGGTTGGCGAGGGTCGCGCAAGCCGTCATTTCATAATAAAAACAAAGGGGCTTCACATGGATCGCAACACCCGCACTCTCGCTACCCGACTGTTGCTGGCCGGCGGCGTCATCAGCCTCTCGGCCCCCGCCGCTGCTGACTTTATCAAGGACAGCAAGGCCAGCCTTGAGCTACGCAACTTCTACTTCAACCGTGACTATCGTCAGACCAACGCGGCGCAATCGAAACAGGAGGAATGGGCGCAGGGCTTCCTGTTGCGCTACGAATCCGGCTTTACCGAGGGGCTGATCGGGGTCGGTTTCGATACGATCGGCCTGGTAGGCGTCAAACTCGACTCCAGCCCGGATCGCGCCGGCTCCGGCCTGCTCCAGCGCCATCGCGACACGCGCAAAGGCGCGCAGGACGAGTACGGTGAACTGGGCCTGACCGCCAAACTGCGTGCGTCCAAAAGCACATTGAAACTGGGCACATTGCTGCCCAAGCTGCCGACGGTATTGGCCAACGATTCACGGCTGTTGCCGCAAACCTTCAAGGGCGGCCAGCTGACTTCGCTGGAAGTCGAAGGCCTGACCGTGGATGCCGGACGGCTGACGCAGGTCAACCAGCGCGACTCCTCGGACTATGAGGACATGGGCATCACCCGAACCGGCGCCAAGGGCATCACCAGCCGCCATTTGGACAGCGACAGCTTCGATTTCGCCAGCCTGAACTACAAATGGACCAGTAACCTCGCCACTGGTTATAGCTACGGCCACCTCGACAATTTCTACAGCCAGCACCTGGTCAACCTGACCTACGTGTTGCCGGTCACCGTGGGTCAATCGTTGAAGACTGATCTGCGGTTCGCACGCTCCATCGATGATGGCGGCAGTAATGTCGACAACAAGGCAATTGGCGCCATGTTCACCTACAACTTCGGTGGGCATGCGTTCGGCCTGGGCTATCAAGGCATGAGCGGCGACACCGGGTATGCCTACATCAATGGCACCGATGCGTTCCTGGTGAACTTCGTACAGATCGGCGACTTTGCCAGCAAGGACGAAAAATCCTGGCAGGCCCGTTACGACTACAACTTTGCCGCCCTCGGCATTCCCGGCCTGACGTTCATGACCCGCTACATCAACGGTACCGATATAGACCTGGGTAACAACCGCCCTGAAGGCAAGGAATGGGAGCGCGATACCGATATCGGGTATGTCGTGCAGAGCGGGCCGCTGAAAAACGTCGGCGTGAAATGGCGCAATGCGACAGTGCGCTCGACAAATTTTGGCAGTGATCTGGATGAAAACCGTTTGATCGTCAGTTACACGTTGCCGATCTGGTAAGGCGGCATAACGGCCACCATCGTTTCGCCAGCAAGCCGGCTCCTACAGGGGGGGCGTACACCCCGATCCTGTAGGAACTGGCTAGCCTCGCCCCGCAAGAAAGTCAAAACACAGCACATCGGTTCAATATCCCCGCCCGACTCTACGCCACCATGGCCTCCTCACTCACCCCGTAAGGACATCGCCATGGCTATCGCAAAAGCAGTACCCGGCAAAACCCTGCTGACCCCAACCGACCACACGCTGATCATGATCGACCACCAGTCGCAAATGTCCTTTGCCACCAAGTCGATTGACGCCGTGACCCTGCGCAACAATGCCGCGCTGGTGGCCAAGGCTGCACGTGGCTTCAAGGTCTCGACCATCCTCACCACCGTTGCCGAAAAGAGCTTCTCCGGCCCGATCTTCGACGAAATCAAATCGGTGTTCCCGGAACACAATGTCATCGACCGCACCAGCATGAACACCTGGGAAGACGAGCGCATTGCCGTTGAAGTGAATAAGTTCGGCAAACAGAAAATCGTCCTCGCCGGCCTGTGGACCTCCGTGTGCATCGTCGGCCCGGCGCTGTCGGCCATCGACCAGGGTTTTGAGGTGTATGTGATTGCCGACGCCTGTGGCGACGTCACCACCGAAGCCCATGAAATGGCGATGCAGCGCATGATCCAGATCGGCGCGCGGCCGATGACTTCGTTGCAATACCTGCTTGAATTGCAGCGCGACTGGGCTCGCGGTGAAACCTATGACGAAACCGTGAAAACCTCGATTGCCAACGGCGGCGCCTATGGTCTGGGGCTGATCTACGCCAAGAGCATGTTCGGCGCGTCCGAAGCTCACTAAGCAACAGCCGCGACTCCGGGCAAACCGGAGTCGCTTCCCCTCGCGAAGAACTGAGTTTTTTGTAGGAGCAAGCTTGCTCGCGATGGGGCCGTCACAGCCCGCATCGATGCAATTGAACCTCCGCCTTCGCTAGCAGGCTCGCTCACACAGGGGTTGGCGTTTATCATGAGCGCCGAAAACAACCCTGCCTTGTATGAGACTGAGCATGACCTTCGATTTTGATCAGGTGTTCGACCGCCACAACACCGGCAGTACCAAGTGGAGCCGCTACCCGGCCGACGTATTGCCGATGTGGGTTGCCGACATGGATTTTGCCGCGCCACCGGTGATCATCCAGGCCCTGCAAAAACGTCTGGAACACCCGTTGCTCGGCTACAGCGTGGCGCAGGATGACTTGCGCAATGCCATCGTGACCGACCTCTGGGACAAGTACGCCTGGCGCGTCGAGCCGCAAGAGCTGGTTTTCCTGCCGGGCGTGGAATCGGGTTTCAACATGGCCCTGAATGCGCTGGTCCAGCCGCAACAGAATGTCGTGGTGCAAACGCCCAACTACCCACCACTGCGTCATGCACCGGGGCATTGGGGGCTGAACAAGGTTGAACTGAATTTCGAGGCGATGGCTGATGGCACGTACGCCACGCCGCTTCAGGCCTTGCGCCAGTCGCTGGAAGGCGGCGGTGCGCTGCTGCTGAGCAACCCGCACAACCCGTTGGGCAAGGCGTTCCCAAGGGAAGAACTGCAAGCCGTGGCCGATATCTGCGTGGCGCAGGGCGCCTGGATCATTTCCGACGAAATTCATGCCGAACTGTGCTTCGACGGCCGCCAACACATTCCCACCGCATCGTTGAGCCCGGAAATCGCCCAGCGCACCATCACGCTGATGTCGGCGAGCAAGGCCTACAACATCGCAGGCCTGAAGACTTCGTTCATGATCATTCAGGACCGTGCCCTGCGCGAGCGCGTCAACCATGCGCGCTGCGGCATGGTCGACAGCGTCAATCCGCTGGGCATGGAAGCGACACGTGTTGCTTACACCGAAGGTGCGCCGTGGCTGGCCGCGCTCAAGGACTACCTGCAAAGTAACCGCGATTATCTGGTGGAAGCCGTTCGCACGCGCTTGCCCGGCATCAGCATGAATGTGCCTCAGAGCACTTACCTGGCCTGGCTCGACTGCTCGGCGCTGGGGTTGGAGAACCCGCAGCAGTTCTTCCTTGAAAAGGCGAAAGTCGGGCTTAGCCCTGGCCTGGATTTCGGCGATGACAGCCAACAGTTCGTGCGCCTGAACTTCGGCTGCCCGCGCGCGTTGCTGGAGGAAGGCATCGCAAGGATGGAGCGCAGTTTGCGCGACCGCTAACAAGCCCCCCTTGCCGGCGATGACATCCGCAAGGTCACCGCAGGGTACAAGGGCCAATCGCCGGCAAGCCGGCTCCTACGGGCGTGGGAGAATAAGCGCGGGTGTTTGAAGAGCCGGGTGGTTTATTACCGTAATGTCGAGGCGATGATTTCCACCAGGTTGAGTTGCGTGAATGGTTTGGACAGGCGTGGGAGCCTGGTCGCAAAGCCTTCCAGCCGCTCGGCGTAACCGGTGGCGAGGATGATCGGCAGGTCGGGCCTGATGCTTCGGATCGCCTGCGCCAGTTGCGCACCGTTCATTTGCGGCATGGCCATGTCGGTAATGACCAGGTCGATGACCTGTTCGCTGTCGAGCACTGTCAGCGCTTGAGCCCCGGATACCGCACTGATCACCTGATGGCCCAGATCTTCGAGCAACAGGCAGGTACTGGTCAGCACCAGGCTGTCGTCATCCACCACCAGCACGCACAGACGAGGCACCGGCGGTGCGGCTTCCTCCTGGGCAGGCTTGGCGATCGAACCCTGCGTGGCGACGGGAATCCACAGTTCGGCCGTGGTGCCCTTGCCCTTCTGGCTCTTTAGAATGAATCGCCCGCCCAATTGTTCGATGAAGCCATGCACCATCGACAATCCCAGCCCCGTACCTTTGCCGACCCCTTTGGTGGTGAAGAACGGGTCCATCGCCACGGCAAGTGTGGCGTCGTCCATGCCCTCCCCGGTGTCATTGATGCTCAGGCAAACATAACGACCTGTCATTGGCCTGAGCGAGGAATGATCGCCGGCGTCTTCAGACCGGGCGCTGATCAGGAGCTTGCCGCCATGGGGCATGGCGTCGCGGGCATTGGTCGCCAGGTTCAGGACTGCCAGTTCGAGCTGATTTTTGTCAGCCCAAACAGGCTCGATTGTTTCCGTAAAACGGGTTTCGAGGACTACGGAAGGTCCGAGGGAACTGCGCAACAGGCCGGTGATACCCTCCACCAGCGTCGGTATCTCGACGGACTCGGTCTTCAGTTCCTGACGCCTGGCAAAGGCCAGCATGCGCTGGGTCAGCGCCACTCCGCGCAAGGCGCCTTGAGTGGCGTTGTCCAGCAATCGGGTGATCTTCGAATCGTCCCCGATTCGCTTGCGCACGATTTCCAGATTGCCAAGGATCACCGTCAACAAATTATTGAAGTCATGGGCAATCCCCCCGCTCAATTGCCCGATGGCTTGCATTTTTTGCGCCTGGAAAAGCGCTTCACGGGTTTGTTCGAGCGCCTGCTGAGCGCGGGTCGCTTCAGTGATATCCCGGGTGATCTTGGCGAAACCGAGCAACGTCCCGGTATCGCCCCAGATCGGATCGACCACGACATGCGCCAGGAACCGCGTGCCGTCCTTGCGCACTCGCCAGCCTTTGTTCTCGAATCGCCCCTCACGGATGGCAATGTCCAGCGTGCGCTTCGGTTCGCCGGCTGCGCGGTCTTCCGGGGTGTAAAACATCGAAAAATGCTGACCGATCACTTCTTCGGGCAAGTAACCCTTGATGCGCTGGGCACCAGGGTTCCAGTTGGTCAGCCGTCCGTCAGCGTCGAGCATGTAGATGGCGTAGTCCGTGACACTTTGCACCAGCAGCCGGAACTGCTGTTCGCTTTGCTTGAGCACTTCTTCAGCCATTTTGCGGTCGGTCAGGTCCCGGGTGATCTTGGCAAACCCCAGCAACTTGCCCGTCGAATCGAGGATCGGATCGATCACCACATGGCACCAGAAATGCGTACCGTCCTTGCGCACCCGCCAGCCTTCCCCCTCGAATCGCCCTTCGCGAATGGCGGTGTCCAGGGCTCGTTGGGGCATCCCCTTGAGACGGTCCTCCTCGGTGTAGAACCGCGAAAAATGCTGGCCGAGGATTTCCGCTTCTTCATACCCTTTGAAACGTCGAGCGCCGGCATTCCAACTGGTGATGATGCCGTCGGGATCAATCATGTAGATCGCGTAGTCAATCACCGCATCGATCAACAGGCGAAAGCGCCCGTCCTCGATGGTGCTGGCTTTGCCTCGATCTTCGTTCATTGAGCCCTCACGTCGTGATTGTTTTTTGAGGAGTATGCGACAAACCCGGGGTTTGGAAAGCCGAAATGCCCCGCTCGACGCAAAGTCTTATCGGTTTGCGTATCTGACAATGCAGGCATACAAATCGTTGTATACGAAACTCGGAACATGCTGGGTATGACCCGCGATCTTGAGCAGCGCCAGATGGCACTCCTTGATAATTTCGTGGTGACCATTCACCGCAAATACAGGGTTATCAATAATCCGCGAGTAAACGATGTGCTCAAAATGCCTCAGGGTTGTCGTTTTGGTCAGCGTGCCGTCGGCATCCAGGGTGTAAGTGCTCTGAGCCCGTATCGCCCGCTCTTTCAACACGCCGAATCCGCGTTCGTACACGGTGATTTGTGAACCGCTGATCGCTTTTGAAGCGGTCTCGATGGCCAGGATGATCGCTTGTGCATACCCCATGCTGGCAGCCAGTGTTGATCCCGTCAGAAATCTTTCCATTTCCTGGTTTTCGAGGCTGTTGAGTGCTCTCTTGATGCTCGACACGTGAGCGAACTCTTGAGTACAGCCAACGATATGGGTCTCGAACTGATAACCGGCGGCTGTTGCCGTCGGCGGAAAAGCCGCGAAATTGAGGCTGTCGAACGCGCACTCCATGACGATGTTGTATTTGCCGACGAATGCCTGCGTAAAGATCATCGCGCTGACCTCACGTACAAACGCCTCTGTATGCTCATACGCATGCAGAACGCCAAGCTTGATCATCTCGGCGTAGTGAGGGTGTTTTTTCCGGTATTCGGGCAGGTATAGCCGCACGTAGTTTTTGTAGCGGCCCGAAGGCAGAAGACTTTTTTCAAGCAGATACGTTTTGCCCGATCCCTGCAGGCCGGCAACGATCAGCATTTTCGGGGTTGCCTCGGCCGTGATGCTGCTGAACAGCGTCGCTTTTATTTCATCGAATGCGGCCGTGACCTGCTCTTGGGTGTACGTATAGTTCGGTGCTGCTGACATACCTTGATTTCCTTATCAAAGACTGGCTTGAAAGTGATGATTGCCTCTATGAATAAAGCGGGCATTCGCCACTTGTTCAAATGGCTGTGTTTTTCAAGGTATGTCGATGTTTTTAAAGGTAAAAAATCCTACTCAGCCGAGAGCGAAATCGCCGGAGCAACCGACCACCAGCGCGGCAGCAGTTGCTTGACCTTGCTGTCGCCAAACCGGTCATCAATCAACATCACCACCCCCTCATCCTGCTGGGTGCGGATCACTCGCCCTGCGGCCTGCACCACTTTCTGCACGCCGGGAAACAGGTAGGTGTAGTCATAACCGGCACCGAAAATCGCGGCCATGCGATGTTTCAACTGTTCATTGACCGGGTTGAGTTGCGCCAGGCCCAAGGTGGCGATGAATGCACCGATCAACCGCGCGCCGGGCAAGTCGATGCCTTCGCCAAATGCCCCGCCCAGCACTGCGAAGCCAACTCCCTGGCTGTGGGCGGTGAATTGATCGAGAAAGTCCTGGCGCCGGGCTTCTCCCATACCCCGGGATTGCGCCCACACCGTGATGTGTGGGTGTTTTTCGGCGAGCAATTGCGCGACTTGCTGCAAGTAATCGAAGCTGCTGAAAAACGCCAGGTAGTTGCCGGGGCGTTGACTGAACTGCCGGGCAATCAGCTCGACGATCGGCGCCAGGGACGACTGTCGATGGACGAACCGCGTGGATATCTGACTGACGATATGGACCTTCAACTGGTCAGCGTGAAACGGTGATTCGACATCGATCCACACCGTGTTCGCCGGCGTCCCGAGGAGATCCCCATAGTAATGACGCGGGCTCAACGTCGCGGAAAACAGCACGGTACTGCGTGCAGCCGTCAGGCGCGGGCGGATGAAACCGGCAGGCACCACGTTGCGCAGGCACAGTAGCGAGAGCGGTTTTTTACGCTCGAGGTCCCGCTTGCTGATGTCGAACAGAAACTGTTCGTCGAAGAGTTCGGCAATGCGGCAGAATTGCAGCATGTCGAAATAAAACGTCTGCAAGGCGCTGTCCAGGCCCTGCGGGTGATCATTGAGGTAATCGCCGATGCTTGCACTGCACGAGGACAGCGCCTGAAGCAATTTTTCCGGAAGCTTGTCGTAGGCCTGATACGCACCAAGTTGCAGGTTATGCAGGGCGTTCCACTCACGATTGACCCGTTGCAGGGATTTCTTCAATGGCTCGGGCGCGGTTTTACGCACGCCGTTGAGGGCCGACTGGTCGAGACCGGCGCTGTACATCTGCCGGCCGCGCTCCACCAGGTTGTGGGCTTCGTCCACCAGCACCGCGACTTTCCAGTTATTGGCCTGGGCCAGCCCGAACAGCAGCGCACTGAAATCGAAATAGTAGTTGTAGTCGGCGACCACCACGTCTGACCAACGGGCCATTTCCTGGCTCAGGTAATACGGGCACACCGCATGTTTCACGGCCACCTCGCGCAAGGCATTCTGGTTCAACAGTGACAGCTCGCTGGCGGCCTGGCGCGCGGCCGGCAAGCGATCATAGAAGCCTTGGGCCAACGGGCAGGATTCGCCGTGGCAGGCTTTGTCCGGATGTTCGCAGGCCTTGTCCCGGGCGATCATCTCCAGAACCCGCAGCGGCGGCGCATCCGCGCTGTCGAGGATCACCTGCGCAGCATCGAGCGCCAGCTTGCGCCCCGGCGTTTTTGCCGTGAGGAAGAACACCTTGTCCAGTTGCTGCGGCGCCAGCGCCTTGAGCATCGGAAACAGCGTGCCGAGCGTCTTGCCGATGCCGGTCGGCGCCTGCGCCATCAGGCAGCGGCCGGTGCTGACCGCCTTGAACACCGACTCGGCCAAATGCCGTTGGCCTGGACGAAAACCGGCATGGGGAAACGCCAGTTGCTGCGCCGCGCCGTTGCGCGCCTCGCGATGGGCCATTTCCTGTTCGGCCCAATGCAGGAACAGTTGGCAATGGTGTTCAAAGAACACCTGCAGTTCCTCAGCGCTGAAGGCCTCGACCAGGCAGGTTTCCTTTTCGCTGACGATGTCGAAATACACCAGCGCCAAGTTGATCTGCGCCAGGCCCAGTTTCTGGCACATCAACCAGCCATAGACCTTGGCCTGCGCCCAATGCAGTTGACGATGGTTGGCCGGTTGTTTGCTCAAGTCCCCGCGATAGGTTTTGACTTCTTCCAGGCAGTTTTGCGCCGGGTCGTAGCCGTCCGCCCGGCCCTTGACCTTCAACGTCTGGTACAGACCTTCAAGCGCGACCTCACTCTGGTAACCCTCGCTACGCCGGGACGCCACCGTACGGTGGCCGACGATCCCTTCCAGTGCCGTCGGCGAGGGCGTGAAGCGCAGGTCGAGGTCCCCGACCTTGGCGGTGAATTCACACAACGCCCGCACCGCGATGCTGTAGCTCAAGCGTCCTGCTCCGCCCACTGCACGTAGCAAACAGCAATCGGCATCTGGTGTTCATGGCAGAACTCGAGCCAGCGCAACTGGTTGTCCTGCAGGCGATCACCGGGGCCTTTGACTTCGATCATGCGGTAGGTCTTGTGCTGCGGCCAGAACTGGATCAGGTCCGGCATGCCGGCGCGGTTGGCCTTGATGTCCAGCAGCAGGCGGTTGAACCAGTGTTTGAGGTGCTCGGCGGGCAGGCAATCGAGGGCCTGTTCAAGCAGTGGTTCGCTCAACGCGCCCCAGAACACGAAAGGCGACTGCACGCCCCACTTGGCGGCGTACCGCTCATGGATGGTCTGGCGGTAACGCCCGTCATCCAGTTCGGCGAGGCAGGCCTGAAACAGGTCGGCCCGGCGCGCCTGGAAGTCTTCATTGAGCAAATCCGCCGGCCCGCGCTGGAACGGGTGGAAAAACGCCCCCGGTAACGGCGCAAAGATTGCCGGCCAGCACAGCAACCCGAACAACGAGTTGATCAGGCTGTTTTCGACGTAATGCACCGGCGCCGACGCCTCCGCCAGATGCGCCTGAACGTAAAACTCCACCGACAGCGTCGGGTCGGTTCTGGGCAGTTGCAGATCGAGACGCTGCATTTCCCGTGGGGAGGATCGTTTCACTGCCGGCCCGCCGAGTTTGCGCCGCAGCCTGGGCACCACTCGCAGTAATTGCTGTTGTTCGGCGGCGCTTTCCGGCGATTGCCCGGCTGCAACGGCCAGGTCCATGGCCAATTGATACTCGCCGCAGCGCTCCAGCACACGAATCAATCGCGACCGTGCGCCAGGCCAGGCGCACTCGTGGTATATGCCCAGGGCATTGGCGAAATCCGCCACGCGTTCGCAGTGCTGACCGATCTGGAACAGCAATTTACTGCGCCGTTTTTGCAGCCAGGGATTGCTCAGCGCCAGCCCGTTGATCTGCTCGACAACCGTCGGCACCGCTTCACCGGCCTCGAACTGCTGCTGACAGTCATGGAGAAACAGGCAGGCATCCACGTCCTCGCGACTGCGCAAACCGCGTGATTCCGCGCAGAACTCGACTTTTTCATAGGTAAAGATGCCGAGGTCGGCAAGCACGAATTCCGACCAGTCCTGGTAAAGATTGCCGAAAAACATCAGGCGCAGGCGATCGCACAAGCCCATGATAGTCAGGCTGAACAACCGATCATTCAGTGGCGCGCACCACTGATTGAAGGGTTGTACCTCGGGAAACCGTTCGCTCAATGCAGGCAGCCAGTCGGACTTTTTCCCTTTGGGCTGATCGATGGCTGCGCCGAAACATTGAAGGATTTCGGCCTTGAGCAACGCCTCGAACACCACGTCGAGCGGCAGCGGCGCCTGCTCATCGATCCAACCCTGGGCCAACAATGGCTCAGCGGCCATGGCAATGTCGCCGATCTCGACGTAATGCAGTTTGCTCGCCCGGAAGTGAACGCCCTTGCGCATGACCATCCGGACCAGGAGCGCACGGGGTTCCCGGGGCAGTCGATTGAACTCACGGATGAAGCATTGCTCCTCGACACTCAATACATCGGCATAACGATGTTCAAGCCAATCAAGCACTTGCATGAAGTTATTCAAGTAATAGAACGGATCGTCGAGGGGATTTGTGGTCACAGGGAAACAGGGCCGTGGCGAACGAGTACTGGTTATGCGTACAGATACCAGCTACGACCCGTCCGGTGCAAACGGAAAAGGATAAGCGGCGGCGCGATCCGGTTTTTTTGGGTGGCCCGTCGAACTTTCCGGGGATCCGTCGCACCAACGGCGGTAGAAGTGCAGCGGCGATTGAAGGATTTGAAGCAGTCGCGCTGATTTTTGGAGGATGAGAGGTGGCTATGAATATCAAGACACTGGGTTTGCCACTGGTAGCGGCAGCCCTTCTGGCCCTGGCCGGTTGCTCGACGCCAACGGTGGTGACGCTGCAGAACGGCACTCAATATTTGACCAAGGACATGCCAAAAGCCAATACCAAAGAAGGCTTTTACGAGTTCGAAGATATTTCCGGGGCGAAAGTGAAGGTCAAGGTTAATGACGTGGCCACGGTTCGCAAGGAAGACTGAAGACCGCGTTATCGTTCATCGCCGGCAAGCCAGCTCCTACAGAAATCTTGTAGGAGCCGGCTTGCCGGCGAAGAGGCCCTTACAGGCGCCACATCACCTTCAGGCAATGACGACATTGGCCAGGCTATCCAGCCCAACCCCGACCAGCGTCACCGAATCACCACCAAACGTCAGCACCGTGTCTTGCCCCACAACCGTGGCATGGGCGCGTACGTCATCATTCGGCGCCCCCCCCTGAACCCCGAGAAACACCAGTTTGTCGTTCGCCTGATAACCGACGATCCGATCCTGGCCAAACGCGCCACTGAACAGGAACGTATCGATCCCGCCACCCGCCTCCATCAGGTCATTTCCTGCCCCGCCCACCAACACGTCGTTGCCTTGGCCGCCCACCAGATGGTCGTTGCCGTCCAGACCAAACACCCAATCACCGCCGGGATGCGCCTTCAACGTATCGGCCCCCGCTCCGCCCTTCAGCGTGGACGCGTACTGCGTCAGGTCATTGCCCGTCGCAAGGCCGTTGGCGGTGACCTTGTGGGTCACGTCATCCTTGAACAGCCCCCAGAGAAACCCCGGCTCCTTCGTGACAATGCTGCCGATATCGCGGGTGATGCTGATGCCGCCCTGCGCATCGCGGATGTACAAATTCCCCGCGCCGTCATTGGCGAAATCGAAGTTTTTCACTGACTGCTGCAGATCCAGCACGTTACTGCCCTTGCCACCCAGCACGATGTTGTAGCCGCCGCCGTCGCGGAAAGTGTCATTGCCGTCGCGGCCTTCCAGGTAATCGTTGCCCTTGCCGCCCTGAATCAGGTCGTTGCCGTCGCTGCCAATGATAAAGGTGCTGCCCTTGTGGGTTACGGCGTTGCGGTTGAGGTCCTGAACCCAGGTGGTGCTGCGCGCCGGGTCAGAGAGGTTGGCAACAATGACGGTCGAGTCCTTGCTGGTGAGGTCGTAGAACTTCGACTCCAGCACCCGCGTCATGCCATCGCCATACCCCGTGGGCAGGTGGGAAATCCAGGTCGGTATATTGAGAATGGAATACGGCAGCACATTCCACACCGTCGAGGCGTAATGATCGTTGAAGCTGACAATGTTGTTGGTCGCCGAGTCCTGATGCGCATCGTGCACGCCCAGCGACGACAGGTTGAAGGACGAGCCGTCGAGCGCGCGGAACACCGGGTCATTCTCATAACCGACGTTCAGCACTTTATCGGTGCTGCTTTGCGTCGGTGAGGCGTAGGCGATGTAGTTGGCATCCTTGTAGAACCCGGCCCACTTGTCGTTGCTCAGGTCCGCCAGGCTATTGACCGCCAGCCCGCCAAGGCTGTGGCCACTGACCAGCACGTCCTTGCCCGACAAGCCATTGGCCCGGGCAAACGCGGCAACATCGGCAAGCAAGTCGCCGAAGGCCTCACCTACGTAGTTTTTCGCGTAATCCTTGGGGCCCAATGCTGCCAGCACGTCGTTGATCACGTCGGCGATCGAATCGCTGATCAGGCTTTCCCGAGGTCCACTGGTGCCGCGAAAGGCCACGCCGATTTCACTGAGATGGCCCTGCGCATCGTACTTGCCGAGGATCTCCACTTGGGCGCTGGTGTACCCGGCCTTTTCGCCGAAGAACGTACCGCGCGCATCAACCTTGCCGTCGTAACCCAGCTGCGCAGCGGTGATCGGCGTCCAGCCGGCTTGCTGCACCGCCGCCAGCGCGGCTTTTTCCGAATCCGGGTTCCACGGCACGCCGGGAATCACCCCCTGGGAGTCAGTACCGCCAATCAACGCGGTCACCAGCGTCGCCGGCAAACCCAGGCCGAAGCCATTGTGCTGATAACCGGTGGCAAAGCCGTTATCGAGGTTGTGATAGGAGTACAGCGTGATTGCCATGGCGTCGGTGAACAACGCCTTTGAATCTGCTGTGCCGAAGTTTTTGTAGTCGTACACACCCATGGTAAAGCCTCTCTTTTGTTGGAATTGTCAGAGATCTTTCCGGCGTTCCTTCGGGCCTTGCCCAAATGCTTCGTCAACCTTGGCCAGGTCTTGCTCGTTCAAGGTGCCGGCGTAGTAATGCAACTTGGTCCATGCCATCAAATAGTCGTAGCGGCTCTGCGCGAGATCGCGGCGTGTGGTGTAGAGCTGCTGTTCGGCGTTCAGCGCGTCGAGGTTGACCCGCTCACCACCGAGAATGCTTTGCCGGGTCGACACCACCAGCGCTTCGGCGGACGTCAGTGCTTTCTGATAGGCCCGCAACTTATTCACCCCCGTCAGGCACGCGCTGAACTGGCGACGCAACTCGATCAGGGTTTCCCGTGTCTTGCCGTCCAGTTCGTATTCGGCCTGTTCCATGGCTCGGCTGGCCTGACGGGTCGACGCCGAGACACCGCCACCGGCGTACAGCGGGACGTTGACTTCGATGCCGATGGTGTTGGTGTCGTAGCGCTGGTTGTAGGTATTGCCGCTTTCCGATTCGTTCTGGCGCACCGTTGCGTAGGCGCTGACTTTGGGCAGGTGCCCGGCGCGATTGCGCTCCACCTCGTAGCGCGCCACTTCCAGCGCCTGACGTTGCGAGGCTAGGGCCGGATTGTTGGCGACCGCCATCTCATGCCAGGTGTCGTAATTGGCCGGTTGCAGGGTGAAGGTCTGAAACTGCTGATCCAGCGGCGCGAGATCACTGATATCGACGGCCGGCACGCCGATCAGCGCGCCCAGTTCTCGCAGGGACGCGTCCTGTTCGTTGCGGGCTTCGATTTCTTCGGCGATTGCCAGCTCGTAGCGTGACTCGGCTTCGAGGATGTCGGTGCGCGTGCCCTCGCCCTGACGGAACAATTGCTCGTTCTGCCTGAACTGTTGCTCGAAGGCTTTTTTCCTGGCCTGGGCGATGTCGATCTGGTCCTGGGCGAACAGCGCCTGGGTGTAGTTCTCCAGCACCCGCACCAGCAATTGCTGGCTCTTGCCGCGAAAGTTCTCATCGGCGAACAGCGACTGCGCCACGCCTTTGCGGTACGTCGCGTAGGCCTCGTAATCCAGCAGCGGTTGTTGCAGGGTCAACGACGAACCGTAACTGCTGTAGTTGCGGTCATCGCTCTGGTTTTGCCCGCGCTCGTTGAGGTAAGTGACCTTAGAGGTGTTGCGGCCCTTGTTGTAGTTGTAACCCAGTTTCGGCAGCAGCCCGGCGCGGCCGATCGCGCGGTTTTCAAGGCCGGCGTCGCGCTCCTTGATCGCGCCGAGGAACACCGGATCATTGCGCAACGCTTGCTCGTAGAGGTCGAACGGTCCCATGGCCATGGTCGGGTTACAGGTCAGCAGCACAAGGCTCGCCGCAAACACAGACAGCTTATTCATACAGCGCAACATCCTTATTCCTCGGTCAACGCGGAACCTGCCCGGTCGAGCAGCGGCTTGAACAGATAGTTGAGGAGCGAACGCTCGCCAGTGCGCACGAACATTTCCGCGGGCATGCCGGGCTTGATCACCAGGCCGTTGAGTTTTTCCATGGCGTGTTCGCTGACGCTGCTGCGCAGTACGTAATACGGAGCGCCGGTTTTCTCATCGACCATCTGGTCGGCGGAAATCAGGCTGACTTCGCCGGGAACCCGTGGCGTGCGGCTCTGGTTGAACGCGGTGAACAAAATGTCCACCGGCAAGTGCGTACCGACCTTGTCGATCAGGTTGATCGGCAGATGCCCTTCCACTTCCAGGCGAGTGCCCTGCGGAACGATTTCCAGCAGGGTTTCGCCCTGGCGCACCACCGCACCTTCGGTATGCACCCCGAGGTTGACCGCGATGCCGTCGGCGGTGGCGATGATTTCGCTGTGCTGCAAGTCGAAACCGGCGGAGGTCAGTTGCTCCTCCAGCGTCACGCTTTTGAGCTGTGCGTCGGCCAGCTGGGTGCGGACTTCTTTCTGGTACTCCTCGATGTGTTGTTGCAGTTTCAGCCGCGATTCGAGGATGCCCTGCTCCACCCGGCCGCTTTCGCCGGTGTTTTCTGCCAATTGTTGTTGCACCTGCGACAGTTGGCGCTGGTACTCCATCAGCCGATTGCGCGGGATGTAGCCGTTGTCCGCCAGCGGCTGAAGATTGCTCAGTTGCTGTTGCAGGGAACTGGCCTGGGCGGTCAAGTCCGAGCGTGCGCGGCGCATGCCGGCCAGTTGCGCGCCAGTGCCTTCGATGCTGGCGCGCAAGGCAGCCTGCTCGCGGGAAAACGCTTCACGGCGGCTGCTGAACAACTGCCGCTGGCCTTCCAGTACCAGCGCCAGACGCGGGTCGGGATGGTTGCTCAGTTCGGCGGGAAAACTCACTTGTTTGAGGTTGTCCCGTTCGCTTTGCCAGCGCGCCAGGCTGGCCCAGGCCATGCGGTATTGCGCTTGCAGGGATTGCACGTCGGCGGCGACTTGCGTCTGGTCGAGTTGAAACAGCGGCTGACCCAGCTTCACCGCTTGCCCCTCGCGCACCAGAATCCGGCTGACCACCCCGCTGCTCATCGATTGCACCGCTTTGCGCTTGCCCGAGACCACCACGGTGCCTTGCACCGGAATGCCTTGGTCGAGCGGCGCGAGACTGGCCCAAGTGAAGAAACTGCCGGCGCCGACGATGGCCAGAATCCAGCCCATGCGCGCAAAAAACCGCGCATCGCGCTCGGGGCGTTCGGCGATGTAGTCGTGTTCCATGTTGGCTTCGCTGAGGTTGCTCATACACCCGAATTCCTTGTCGAGGGCTGATACTGCCGGCTCATGCTCAGCCCACCCGGTGCCTGCGCAGGCTTTTGTTCCTGGGCGCCGGAAAGCGCCTTGAGCACGTCCTGGCTCGGGCCGAACGCTTGCAAACGACCGTCGTTGAGCACCAGCAACTTGTCTGCCTGGGCCAGCGCCGAAGAGCGGTGAGTCACCAGGATCACGCTGGTGCCCTGGGCCTTCATGTGCGCGATGGCACTGGCCAGCGCCGCTTCACCCACGGTGTCGAGGTTGGAGTTCGGTTCGTCCAGCACCACCAGGCTCGGCTTGCCGTACAAGGCACGTGCCAGTGCCACGCGCTGCTTCTGACCGCCGGACAAGCCACTGCCGTCCTCGCCGAGCAGCGTGTCGTAACCCTGAGGCATGCGCAGGATCAGTTCATGCACACCCGCCTGTTGCGCGGCGGCGACGACGGTTTGCGGATCAGCCTCACGGAACCGGGCGATGTTTTGCGCGATGCTGCCGCTGAACAGTTCGATGTCTTGCGGCAGATAACCGATGTAGGGACCGAGTTCGTCGCGATTCCAGCGATGGATATCGGCACCGTCGAGGCGCACCGTGCCACCAAGGGTCGGCCAGACGCCGACCAGCACTCGGGCCAGGGTCGACTTGCCGGAACCCGAAGCACCCAGCACGCCGAGCACTTCGCCGGCATCGAGACTGAAATTGACCAGGTGCAACGTCGCACCACGCTGCCCGGGAGGACCGGCGCTGACCTGTTCGAAACGGATGTGGCCCTTTGGTGCCGGCAGCGCCATGACGTCGTCGGCCGGCGGGAAGGCTTGCAGCAACGCATCGAGACGGCGGTAAGCGAGTTTGGCGCCGCTCCACTGTTTCCAGACCGCGATCAATTGATCGATGGGGCTCAGGACGCGGCCCATCAGGATCGAACCGGCAATCATCATCCCGGCGGTCATGTCGCCCTTGATCACCAGCAGCGCGCCCAGCCCCAATACGAGGGATTGCAGGCACAGACGCAAGGTTTTGCTCAGGGAGCTGATTACCGCGCCGGTGTCGCTGGCCTTGTTCTGCTGGCCGAGGAAACGCGAATGCACCTGGAACCAGCGATGACGCAAGGCGCTGAGCATGCCCATGGCTTGAATGGTTTCAGCGTTATGCAGGTGACTGGTGGCCATCTGGCTGGATTTTTGGGAGAAAACCGCCGCTTCTCCCAAAGGCTTTTTGGTCATGGCCTCATTGAGGCACGCCAGCCCGATCAGCACTACCGCGCCCGCCGTGGCAAACACGCCGAGCCAGACGTTGAACAGATAGATCACGAGCAAGTACACCGGGAACCAGGGGGCATCGAAGAAGGCGAACAGCGCCGGGCCGGTCACGAACTGGCGAATGTGAGTCAAATCCCCCAGCGACTGCCCGGCGGTGCCTTCGCCCCTGAACAAATTGCGCTCGAAAGCGGCCTGATAAACCCGCAGGTTGAAGCGGCGCTCCAGTTGGCTGCCGATACGAATGACGATAAAACTGCGAATAATCTCCAGCAAGCCGATAAACGCAAAGAACCCCACGACCATCAGCGACAACATGGCCAGCGTGGTTTCATTTTGCGATGACAGCACCCGATCATAGACCTGGAGCATATAAATAGAGGGCACTAACATCAGAATGTTGATTAGCGCCGTAAAACAACCGACGCTGATCAGAATGCTCTTGTAATCACCCAGCGCCCTTATTAACGGCGTGGAAACCGGGTTATTCGCCATCTTCATGGGCTCTTCCTGAGGTGTTATCCCTCGCCTGCCTGACGAGGTCGTTACTTACACTTTAATAACAACTTGGCGCCTCTCGATTAATCAAGCGGGTGCTCAAGTATTATGATCAGCCCGGACTTTGAAGTGCCTCGATACAGCCCGTCGCGCTGACGACTGAAAAACACAATCTTCGACCCTTCCTTGCCGGTGAGCGCGATGCCGTCGGGCTCAGGGAACCAGCCGACCGGTTGTTCCTCCAGCCATTCGACGAGGCACTCGGTGCCGTCGCCCAATGTCTGGTTGGCTTTGAATTCGAGGGGGCAAACGATCGACGAGTTGTCTTGCTGCGTCACCCGCCATTTTCCCGCCAGCTCCGACGGGTCTGCCAACTTCAGGCTGCTTGCCATGGCTACATCTCCAAAAAACATCATGAGCGCGGCTAACAGCCACACGTTTGTTTTGCAGGTAAAAGCGTTACAAATCATAGGCGTTTCACTCAGGTTCGTGGCTCAAGTGACAAAGGGCGGCGCATCGGCGCCGCCCTCCTTTTGCCTTGTATCAGGCCACGATGTCCGAGTACGCCGCCTGGCCGACGGTGCTGACCAGGAAGTCCGCCACGCCATGCCCGGAGAAATCCACCGACAGCAGGCTGTTACCACCGGAGGTCGTCAGCACGGCATCGCCCGCCGCACCCGTGAATGCGCTCACGAAATGCAGGCCTGCACCGTTGGTGATGCCGGTCAGGTCGATCTTGTCGAGGCCGCTGACAAAATCGAGGATCTGGTCGACTGCACCCGGTTTGGAGTCGCTGCTGGCGGCGAACACGAAGGTGTCCGAACCGGCGCCGCCCCACAACTTATCCGCACCGCCCGCGCCGTAAAGGATGTCGTTGCCGGCACCGCCCTTCAGCTCGTTGGAGACGCCGTTACCGATCAGCAAATCATTGCCCGAACCGCCAATGGCGTTTTCGACGGTGACGCCCTTGGCGATGGACACGTTACCCACCAGGCCGCCAACGTCGGAGAACGAGGTCTCATTGAGGTTGATCTTCTGGTTTTGGGTAAACCCGGAGAAATCCAGGGTGTCCTTGCCGCCCGCATCCCACACCGAAAACACGACCTTGTCCGCCGACGAAGATGCGCTCAGGAAATCGCGACCGGTGTTGGAGTTGAAGCCGTAAGTGGTGTCACCGGTGCGGGTGGTGGTGTTGGCGCCGTAGAGTTTCTGGATGGCCGCGATATCGTCGATCAACGGGCCCGACGCATAAGCTTCGACGCCGCCCTTGCTGAAGTTCTGGCTGGTGTTGCTTTCACTCCAGTAACTCATGACGCTGTAGCCGCGGGTGTCTTGCCCGTAGGACGCGTCGTTGTAGGTCGGTGCGCCTTCACCGGCGTTGTAGTCGCCGGGGTGAGCCAGACCAAGGGTGTGCCCGATTTCGTGGGTCAGGGTTTGCCGGCCGTAGTTGTTCAGGTCCGGGGTCTTGTTGGGCGTGTAGCTGCTGTTGATCAGGTACCAGGAAGTCCCGTCGTAACCTGCGCCCGTGCCAGGCAAATAAGCGAATGCCGCTGCGCCGTCCTGGCCGCCGCTGTAGTTGCCGAAGGTCATGTGGCCGTCGCCGCCGGTGGCCTTTTCCGTGAAGGTGACATTGGCGACGTCGGCCCAGGATTGCAGGGCGAGCACGGTCTGGCCTTTCTGCTGGGCACTGAACTGACTGAACCCGGTAATCCCGTGCTTGTTCATGGTGCTCGACGAGGCCGAGGTCAGGAACGTGTAGGTCAGTTCGATTTTGCCGCTGCCGTCCTTGTCCTGGTAGGCAGCTCCGTCGCGCAGCAATTGGGTGGCTGCCTGATCGACGGAAAACGAGGGTTTGCCATTGACCGTCAGATTGCCGCCACGGTCATATTGATGGCTGAAACTATTGATCTGGTTGAACGCAGAACTGGGAGCCGCCAAGGCTTGAAATGGCTGGAATGCCTGTTCAGCGGAATCAATAACGCTGTCTTTTACTTTCGACATAAACACACTTCCTTGTTTTGCTATGGAACAGTTTTTTTAGATAGCAACAATCTCTGGCGAGATCGTCCTATCACTCGCCCAATGAAGGCGAAAGAAAACTGACACAATTTGAAATCAATCGTCCACTACTTTTTTGGCGTCAAGTTTGCGCACTTCAGAATATGCCCGAAAACAATAGGCGCGATTAGACGTCGGTGTATTTAAAATAGTGAGCCAGCGTTATTGTCGGACAATCGACAATTTAAATATTAAATAAAGGTAAGTTGCCAGGATCAAAATTGTCCGACTATTGGCGTTTTGATTCGCGCACTTCCATGGGTAAAAATTAGACTTTTCGAAGAATGAGACCACACTGAATACCGGGTTAAGTTTCTTCGCGGGCCTTATGAAATGATCCGGGTGAAGCCGAGATGAAAAGGGTCACGCCCTTGTGGGTCAGGCTCATTACCGCCAGTGCATGTGCGGCAACGAGCCTGTGCGCGAATGCCGGGACTTCTACGGTCCTGGCAACCAGCTTCGACTGCGCCAGGGCCAGCGCTGCCATCGAGAAGCTGATCTGCCGCACCCCACAACTGAAGCAGATGGACATTGAGCTGACGCGCCTCTATCGCCTCGCGCTCACAGACGATCATTCCGTGCCGCGGCCTGACAAAGTCGAGATCGAACAACGGTTCTGGGTAGACGCCCGCAATCGCTGCTCTGCCGAGGCGGAACCCAAGGCCTGCACGATCCGCAGTTATGCCGAGCGTGCGCATCAGCTTCGCCAAGGCTCGGTGATTGCACGAACCAAGGACCCGAGCAGGCTCACCGACGGCCCGGTAGCCTTTCGTTGCACCGGGCTCAACGCGCTGATTGCCGTCACTTACTTCAATGTCGAGCCGCGTGTCGTGTACCTGAAATGGGCGAATACCTCTGCCACCCTTATCCAGGTGCCAAATGATTCCGCAACCCAATTCAACGGCAAGGATTACCGGGGGAGCTACAGCTTCTTGCAGAACGGCAGCGATGCCTTGTTCCAGATACCCGGCTCAGGGCAAATGAGTTGCACGGTCGAGCCGGTCGGCTGATTGCGCAACGGAACATCCTGTCCCGATGCGTTGGTGCAACCTGTCAGCTGCCCGTGCGAATCTTGTTCCACACCCGCGTCCGAATCCGGTCGATGTTCAGCGGCATCGCTTCCAGCGCGAACAGTTTTCCCATCATTTCCGGGCTCGGATAAACCTTGGTGTCGTTCTTGATTGCCGGGTCGATCAGGCTGTCAGCCTGTTCGTTGCCATTGGCGTAGTGCACGTAGTTACTGATGCTGGCCATGACGGCCGGGCGCAACAGGTAGTCCATGAAGGCGTAGCCGGCTTTTTCGTCCGGGGCGTCGGCGGGCATGGCGACCATGTCGAACCAGATGGCCGCGCCTTCCTTGGGAATCGCATAGCCGATGTCCACGCCGTTCTTGGCTTCCCTGGCGCGGTTTTCGGCCTGCAGGATATCGCCGGAGAAACCGACCGCCACGCAGATATCGCCGTTGGCGAGGTCGCTGGTGTACTTGGACGAGTGGAAATAGCTGACGTAAGGCCGGACTTTCATCAGCAGCGCTTCAGCCTTCTTGTAGTCTTCCGGGTTCTTGCTGTGATGCGGCAAGCCCAGGTAGTTCAGCGCGGCCGGCAGCAGTTCAGGCCCGTTGTCGAGGATGGCCACACCGCACTTCTGCAGTTTTTCCATGTTTTCGGGTTTGAAGATCAGGTCCCAGGAATCCACCGGCGCGTTATCACCCAACACCGCTTTGACCTTGGCAATGTTGTAGCCGATACCGGTGCTGCCCCACAGGTACGGGAAGCCGTGCTCGTTGCCCGGGTCGTTGGTTTGCAGGGCTTTGAGCAGTACCGGGTTGAGGTTCTTCCAGTTCGGCAACTGATTCTTGTCGAGCTTCTTCAGCGCCCCGCCCTCAATCTGCCGGGCCATGAAGTGGTTGGACGGGAACACCACGTCGTAACCGGATTTGCCGGTCATCAACTTGCCGTCGAGGGTTTCGTTGCTGTCGTACACGTCATAGCTGAAGCCGATGCCGGTTTCTTTCTGAAAGTCTTTGGTGGTGTCCGGGGCGATGTAGTCCGACCAGTTGTAGATCTTCACGGTGTCGGCGGCGTGACTGAGGCTCACGAAGAGCGCCAGGGGAGCGAGTGCCAGGGTCTTTCGGATCATGAGTGGATTCCTGTGTGAGTTTTTGTTGGCAGGCAATCAGAGGATCAAAAAATCAAAACGTAGGTCTTGCGTACGGTTTCCTGGATGTCCCAGATACCGAGGCTGTTGGCTGGCAACATCAGTGCGTCGCCGGCTTCTATGTGAAGGGTTTCACCGTCATCCGGAGTGAAGGTGCAGCGCCCCTGGATGAAATGACAGAATTCCTGGGCCACGATCTGCCGACGCCAACGGCCGGGGGTGCATTCCCAGACGCCGGTTTCGACACCGTCATCGCGTTCGACGCTGGTGGTGGACGCCACCGCCACGGGAGTTCCCAATGGCACGGCGACCGGGTTTGATTCGTCCAGCTTCAGGGTTGCGGTGTTCTTGAACTGCGTGATGCCCATGGGAGTACCTGTCTATGGAGAAAGCGCCGATTACTGCATGAAACCTTCCATGAACCCGGCGACCCCACTGGCCAGTTTGCGTCGCCAAGGCGCGGTAGCCGGGTTGGCCAGGGTCTGGTCTTCATGGACGAAGCTGCGGATGATCGCGTTGTAGCCGAGCCAGCGGCAGGGTTCCGGTTCCCAGGGCTTCAGTGCATCGAGACCGCCCTGAGGGATGACCCATGGCTGGCGAACCAGCTCGGTATCGCGTTGCAGGATCAAGTCGGCCAAGGTCCGTCCACCCAGGTTGCTGGCACCAACGCCCTCCCCGCCATAACCGCCGGAAATCGCAATGCCGCTCGCTTGATCGCACAACATGTGCGGCTTGAACCGCCGGGACATGCCGAGGTTGCCGCCCCAGCCATGGGTAATACGTACGTTCTTGAGTTGCGGGAAAAGTTCGCCGAACAGGTAACGCCGCAAGTCGACTTCACTGGCGGTCAGGTCGAAGTCATGGCGCAGCTTGCCGGCAAACTGATAGCCGCCCCGCGCGCCGAACACCAGGCGGTTATCCGCCGTACGCTGACCGTAAGTGACCTGGCGACTGCTTTCGCCGAACGCCTGCCCGTGGCTCAGGCCGATTTCGTCCCAAGTGGCGACGGACAGTGGTTCGGTGGCGACGATCAGGCTTTGCACCGGCAACTGATAGCGCCCCAGCGGAGGCAGCGTGGTCGCGTACCCTTCTACCGCCGGAACGATCCAGCGGCTGCTCACCATGGCCTTCGCCGTGCGCAGGCTGCCCGATTGCCAGTGGGTGACCGGACTGTTTTCGTAAATCCTGACGCCCATGCGTTCGACCGTCCGGGCCAGACCTCGCACCAACTTTGCCGGGTGCAGGGTCGCCACGTGCGGTGCATAGATACCGCCATAAGGCTTGGCGATTCGGATCTGTTGCGCCAACTGCTCGGGGCTGAGCCAGCGGTAATGGCTTTCCGTCAGGCCCTGGCGATACAGCTTGTCCAGATACTGTCGCAGGCTGGTTTCCTGTTCCGGATACCGCGCCGCGCAATACAGCGCCCCGCCTTTACGGTAATCGCAGGCGATGCCTTCACGTTCGAGGACAACTTCAACTTCATCGGGAATGCTGTGCAGCAGGTCATACGACGCCCGCCGCCGCTCGGCCGGTAAATCGGCGAGCAAGCGGTCTTCGCCCAGGAGGTTGCCCATCAACCAGCCGCCATTACGCCCGGAGGCGCCAAAACCGGCGGTTTGCGCTTCAACGATGGCAATGTTCAGGCCCGGTGCCAGGCGCTTGAGGTAGTACGCGGTCCAGAGCCCGGTGTACCCCGCGCCGATGATGGCGACGTCGACGTCAAGATCGTGTTCCAGCGCCGGACGCGCCAACAACGGCTCGTCGAGTTGATCCATCCACAAACTGATAGTGCGCCACGCCGGCATGCAAGACTCCGCCACTCAAACTTCGATGGCGTTGATCCTAGTGCGTGGGCTCAGAGGCTGTCTTGCGCGCGTGCACGCAAAGAAATTTGTTTGACGTAGGCCTTGGGCGACAGACCGGTGTGCTGGCGGAAACAGCTATAGAACGCCGAGAGCGAATTGAAGCCGGCGGCAAACGCCAGATCGTCGATACGCAGTGGCGGCGCGGCGTTTTCCAGCGCGGCGAGCACATGTTGCAAGCGCGCCTGGTTAACGTAGCGGTAGAAACTCTGGCCCAGCACCTGGTTCAGCAGATAGGACATCTGATTGCGGCTGTACCCGCACGCCTTCGCCACCCGTTGCAGGTCGAGCTCCGGGTCCAGATAGGGTTGCTGGTGCTGGAAGTACTGTTGCAGGTCTTGCGCCATGAAACTCAGCTGACGCGGCGACAACCCGAGCCGGCTGACGGCCGGGCGTGCACTGTTTGCGGTTTTGCTGACGGGCTGCTCATGCACCAGCGAGGCGTATTCGTTGACTCGCCAGATCAGACCGTCGCGCACGGTAATCGCCTCGCTGGCCCGAAATGACACCAACCCTTCACCGCCGCGCAGGGTAATGCGGTACTGAATGAACGCGGTGTTGCCGTCCAGACGGATGCGGTCCGAGTGTTCCAGTGCTTCATCCGGATCGCGCGGCATGCTGCTGCGCACGTACTCGCGCAATTCGTCCAGCCCCATCACGCGGTTCTGGAAGAAGTCGCTGTACTGGATGTCCGGGTGATACAACGCCATGACACCGTCCAGGTCGCGGTGCTTCCAGCGCAGGTGATAGCGCATGACCGTCTCGCTCGTGGCCTGGGTTTGCAGCGGACCATCATCATCGGCATGCATAAAGGACTCGACGAGAAAAAGGCGAGCTTGCCGAAATTCCGCACCGGCTTCAATGAGCAAGCAGTACTGGCCTTTTGCTGAAAGGTCACAGCGCTTTGACCCGAATCAAAAAAAAGCAACCAATTGCCAATCGGCCTGAAAAATCCACATTATTTTCACATGCGGATGCTACTTTTAAAGACAGTCAACGGTTGAGCCAATGAAGGCTCTTCCCTCCTAACATGAGCTAACGGAAGCGCTCGATGAATCAGGCGGGCAACATATGAATAAAGGGTTCAGTAAAGTCACCTTTCCAAACGCCTGCCAGCTGATGCGCTGGCATTTTCATCCCATGGGTTTTGAGGCGAGCATGGACGCGCCGGGCAGCATGATTGCCCGTCTTTTTGACCGTGCCACGGGCGAGACCATGATCGCCATTGCCGGCATTCCATGCGCCACTGTCATGAACGCAGCGGACGTAGAACGAATCATCGAAGCGGTGGAGGATGAGCTCGATTCTTTCATTCCTCCGGTGGCCCTCAGGAGTTATGCCTGAAGGTTGAAGCGCAATTGCCCTAATAAAAAGCCCACATCTTGTGGGCTTTTTTGTGAGTACGGGTTTACGCCGATGTCTTGCTCCGGTGATCGGCAAAAAACGCCTTGCCCTTGCCGATCCGGTCGGAAGCCTTGGGCATGTTCGCCGCCTGGGTGTCCTGGCCATCGACATACCAGTAGCAATGGCTGACCGCCCGGGTGATGCCGACATAGGCCAGTCGCAGAATCTCGTCTTTTTGCGCGTTATCGTAAGCTTCGTTGTCACCAGCCTTGCCCAGACCCGCCATGCGGTAAACCTGATTCTTGTAAGGCGAGCTGGTCAGGTGCTGGCAGTCTCCCAGCAGAAACACCGCGTCGGCCTGAAGGCCCTTGGCGCTGTGATAGGTCAACTGCTTCAGTCGTCGTGACTCGTACGGCAAGCTAGAATCCACATTAACCACAGACTGAATATGCTCTTCTATCAATGACTTATCGCTGCTTTTTCGATAAAGCATCAAGATTGTATCGCCCTGCCTGTAGTGCTCCATCAACCGCTTGGCCAAGCCTTGATCATCCCGATCGAGCACGTTGACTGGCAGCAGTGCTTTCGACTCGCCACTGGCCTTGGCCTTCTTGCCGGCGATGGCCGGCGCGGCGCGTACGATGTGTTCGGCGGCATCGATGATGTGTTGATGGCTGCGATAGTTGTCGCTGAGCATGACCTTGGTCGTGCTCGGCGAAGGGAACTCCTTGTTGAAGTCCATGAAATACGTCGGCGAACTGCCGCGCCATCCATAAATGGACTGCCAGTCATCGCCCACGCACAGCAGCGACGAACGCTGAGCGCCGCGCCCCACGTGCATGGCCGGGCCACGACTGCGAATCTCGGCGAGGCTGGCGCGAATCCAGGAAACAATCTGCGGCGATACGTCCTGAAACTCGTCGATCATCAGGTGCGACAGCGGTCGCAGCAGTTCATCGCTCAACAGCTTCTGGTTTTCCGGGGAATGCTCGCTGAACAAGGCGAACATGCGGTTGTAGGTCATCACCGGTGGCTTCTGATCCAGCAGATGATCTTCCAGGGCTCGCCAGAACAGGCTCAAGGCCTCGAAGAAAAACCGGTCCGGGTCGTCCTTGGCGAAGCTCATCTGGCCCACGGCATTCGGAACATCCAGGCCAAGGTTTTCGATGAACCCGGCTGCCGCGACAAAACAGTCCAGCAACGGCGCGGAACCGAGCTCGCCCTTGACCTTGTAATCGAACCCCGGCCCGGCGCTGGCATCGCCCGCAAGGGACGCCAAAACACGCTTTGAAGCGTCATAACTATCCAGCCATATCAAAGGCTTACGACAGAAAGCTTGAAACAGGGTTCGCTTTACCGCCCATTCCGCACGGACGCTGAGCTTGGCATTCGGGCGGCTGACCTGCGGGTTTTCCCGAGGATCGAAACCCAGCACGACCCACGCATCCAGACTCGGGATATAGCCATGGCAATGAAAGGTCGAGCCGTTGATATCAAACGACTGGCGATTGGGCTCGATGCCTTTGATGGGCCAGGCACCTGCGCGAAACCACAGATCTTCAATCAAGTCGCACAGCTCTTCATCACGCTTGGCGGCCAGCTCAGTCACGGCCATGCGTTTTTGCACGTCCGGGTGATCGCGCTCCAGCTCCTTGAGCTGCAAGGCATGGCGCGACAACGGCTTGATCAGTTCGCGAAAGCGCTCATCACGCGTGTGCAGGTTGTGATAGCAGGCGTTGAGCTGCTGACGCTGGGCGTCGTTGATGCGCAAATCGAAAGGATTGCTATCGGCCTCATCATCAGCGCCTTGTACACGGTTGCTGAGGTTTTCAAACGCTTGCAGCCGCTCGAAGCCCGGCAGGCTGCGCACCATGGGCAGGATTCGCGAATGGAAGGTGCGCACCAGGTCCCGCGCTTCCTTGAAACCGAGCGGCCGCCCCCAGAGCGCAAACATCTCGATCAGTTTGTTGATGAAGTCCTTGCGCGACTCCCGCGTAAAGGTCACGACGGTCATTGAGCTCAGCTCAAAGCCCAGATAGTGGGTAAGCAACAAAATGCGCAGCACCAGGGTGGTCGACTTGCCCGCCCCCGCGCCGGCGATGACCGACGTCGATGGCGTGTCGCTGAAGATCATTTTCCACTGCGCGGCGCTGGGTTGAGCGTGCGGCGCGAGCAAACGAGCGACATCGGCCTTCATGCGCTTCTTCAGCTCGGCGCTCAATGGCAGGCGCCAGTCGTCGAACAGGTTGTCATCGACGTTGGGGGGCCGGTGTTCGGTGGCGCGCGAGTCACGAATCAGCAACACCTGCCGACCTTCCTCCAACCCTTCGAGCTTGCCTTCCTTATAGCCGTAATCCACCCCGGCGCTGTGACCGCTGCGAAAACCGTCTGCCTGGCCATGCAGCCATGACGCCCGATGTTGTGCGCGCAGACGCGTCAGCCCATGGCCAAAAAATCGGGCGGCCAGGCGCTTGAGCAGCGGCATCTCGGCCAAGGGACGAAGTTCAGGAGGAAGATCGGGGGTGTGATGCGGCACGCGGGCTGACTCCAGGGTGTGAGGC
This sequence comes from Pseudomonas sp. GM60, assembly GCF_000282415.1. Classification (NCBI taxonomy): domain Bacteria; kingdom Pseudomonadati; phylum Pseudomonadota; class Gammaproteobacteria; order Pseudomonadales; family Pseudomonadaceae; genus Pseudomonas; species Pseudomonas sp. GM60. The sequence continues at coordinate 36,648 of NZ_AKJI01000030.1, read as the reverse complement.
TGTTGAGGGCTATGGTGTCTGCATTTGCCGTTCAGTTCTAGTGAAATGCTTACAGGTCATTGGCTTATGCGATGAAGTGAAGGCTGGATGAGAATGTTTCGAGGTGATTTGATATCAGTTTATTCGATTGTATTGAGGCATTTTTTACGCTTTTTATCGATCAGTGCCTGATAGATGATGCTCGCCATTCACCACCCTTTTCAGGAGACGATCATGCTCGAACTCAGACCCTTCAACTCCCTGGGCGGCGCCCACCATGGCTGGCTGGATGCTCATCACCACTTTTCGTTCGCCGAATACTACGACCCTGAACGCATGAACTGGGGCAACCTTCGGGTGTGGAACGACGACGTGATCGCCTCGGGTACCGGATTCCCGAAACACCCGCACCGGGACATGGAAATCATCACGTATGTCCGTGAAGGTGCGATTACCCACGAGGACAACCTCGGTAACAAGGGCCGCACCGAAGCAGGCGACGTGCAGGTCATGAGCGCCGGCACCGGGATCGCTCACAGTGAGTACAACCTGGAAGCGACTGAAACCAGGATCTTCCAGATCTGGATCATCCCGAACGAAACAGGCCTGGCACCGTCCTGGGGCGCAAAACCGTTCCCTAAAGGCCAACGTGAAGGCTTTGTGACCCTGGCCAGCGGCAAGGCCGGCGACGATCAAAGCCTGCGGATCCGTGCGGATGCACGCCTGGTTGCGGCAAACCTGAAGGCTGGCGAGTCTGCGGAGTATCGTCTGGACAATGGCCGCCGTGCTTACCTGGTTCCGGCGACGGGCGCGATTGAAGTCAATGGCTTGCGAGCACAAGCTCGAGATGGTGTTGCGGTGGCTGATGAGCAGGTGTTGCGCGTGACGGCCATTGAAGACAGTGAGATTGTTTTGGTGGACCTGGCGTGAATGGGTAAATGCCGGGCAAAAAAAGGGGCGACTGTCATAGTCGCCCCTTTTTTTTGCCGATGGCTTTACTGACGCCTTCGCGGGCAAGCCTCGCTCCTACAAGAACCTGTAGGAGCGAGGCTTGCCCGCGAAGGGGCCCTCACTTATTTCGCAGAAATAGCGCCATCCACCAATGTTTGAGCTTCAGCAACCAACTGCTTCAGATGCTCGTCACTGACGAAACTCTCGGCGTAGATCTTGTAGATGTCTTCGGTACCCGACGGACGCGCCGCGAACCAGCCGTTTTCGGTCATGACTTTCAAACCGCCGATCGCCTGGTCATTACCCGGCGCATGGCTGAGGATGCTCTGGATCGCTTCGCCCGCAAGCTGGGTCGACGTGACCTGCTCCGGTGACAACTTGCTCAGCAAGGCTTTCTGTTGCGGATTGGCCTTGGCATCGACCCGCACCGAGAACGGTTCACCCAGTTCATCGGTCAACGCGCGATACGCCTGGCTCGGGTCGCGGCCGGTGCGGGCGGTCATTTCCGCAGCCAGCAGGGCCGGGATCAAACCGTCCTTGTCAGTGCTCCACACACCACCGTCCTTGCGCAGGAACGAGGCGCCGGCGCTTTCTTCGCCGCCAAAACCCAGCGAGCCGTCGAACAGACCGTCCGCAAACCATTTGAAACCGACCGGCACTTCGTACAAACGACGGCCCAAACGCTTGGCCACGCGATCGATCAAGCCACTGCTGACCACGGTTTTACCCACGGCGGCATCGGCGCGCCATTGCGGACGGTTCTGGAACAGGTAGTCGATGGACACTGCCAGATAGCTGTTCGGCGCGAGCAAACCGCCGGACGGCGTCACGATGCCATGGCGATCGTGATCCGGGTCGCAGGCGAACGCGACGTCAAAACGCTCTTTCAGGCCGATCAGGCCTTGCATGGCGTGGCTGGACGATGGGTCCATGCGGATCTGGCCATCCCAGTCGACCGTCATGAAGCGGAAGGTCGGATCGACCTGCGTGTTCACCACGTCCAGATCCAGCTGGTAATGCTCGGCAATCGCCGACCAGTAACGCACCCCTGCTCCGCCCAGCGGATCGACGCCCAGACGCAGTTTGGCATCGCGGATGGCGTCAAAGTCGATCACGTTGATCAGGTCGGCGACATAGGTGTTGAGGTAATCGTGACGGTGCGTGGTGCTGGCCTTCAGCGCCTGCTCGTAGCTGATGCGCTTGACGCCGGCGAGCTTGTTGCCCAGCAGCTCGTTGGCCTTGGCTTCGATCCACTTGGTGATGTGGGTGTCGGCCGGGCCACCGTTGGTGGGGTTGTATTTGTAGCCACCGCTTTGCGGCGGGTTATGGGACGGCGTGATGACGATGCCGTCTGCCAGGCCCGAGGTGCGGCCACGGTTGTAGCAGAGAATCGCGTGGGAAATCGCTGGTGTCGGGGTGTACTCGTCACCCTCGGCAATCATCACCGTCACGCCGTTGGCGGCCAGCACTTCGAGGGCGCTGGCGCCCGCCGGGGTGGACAGCGCGTGGGTGTCGATGCCGACGAACAGCGGACCATCGATGCCCTGGGCTTCGCGGTACAGGCAGATCGCCTGGCTGATCGCCAGAACGTGCCATTCGTTGAAACTCAAGTCGAACGAGCTACCTCGGTGCCCGGACGTGCCGAAAGCGACACGCTGAGTGGAGATCGCGGCATCGGGCTGGCCGGTGTAATAAGCCGTTACCAGTCGCGGGATGTCGACCAACAACTCTGCCGGTGCCGGTTTGCCCGCAAAAGGACTGAGTGTCATGCAAAACCTCTGAATAGAGTGGTTCAGGAATAGGGACGCAGTTTACTGGCAGTTTGACCGCAACGCGATGGGATCGATCCACGGACGCAAAGGATGTTTTGCGGACATGCTCAGTCTACCGATTCCAGGCGCAAGGCATCGCCGAGCAGACTTAGTGCAGCGGCCAGATCATGATCACCGCCAAAGCTATGACTGAGGCGCAAGTGTTGCGTGTGCAGGCCCTGCAAACTGAACAGCTCGCCCGGCGCAATCACCACCTGATGCTTGAGCAGACGCTGAAACACCCGCCGCACATCGACCTGTCGCAGAGAGCGCACCCAAATCGTTGCCCCACCCTGAGGTTCGACAAAATGCAAGGCATCGCCCAGGCGCTCCTGCAACAACTGCGTCATCTGCACCTTGCGGTCCTTGAGCAACCTGCGCAGCACATGAAGGTGCTGGTCGATCCGTCCGTTACCGTACAAACGAGCGATGGCTTTCTGGCGAATCGGCGACAGGCGAAAGGCACGCAGCAAAAAGTGCCGCTGCAATTCGGAGCTGAAATGCCGTGACAACAGAAAGCCGTAGGGCGCTTCCGGGCCGATGATTTTTTCGAACGTGGAAAACACGATCAACCGGTCAGGGTCGAGCAGATCACGAAACCGCAAGCCGCCCGGTTCGAATTCGAGTTCGCCGTAGCAATCGTTTTCCAGCACCCAGCTGCCATGCTGTTCGAGGAGCTTCGCAATGGCTCGTCGGTTGTCGTCATCGGCGAGGCTGCCTCGCGGCATGTTCAAAGCGGAGGACAGCACGACCAACCTCACCGGGTGGGTCTCCAGCAGCTCCTTGAGCCGTTCGATGTCTAGCCCTCCATCGGTTTGCAGCGGCAACTCGATCACCTGGACATCGGCGGCCTGAAGCAAGCGCAGAATCGCCCAGTCACACGGAGACTCAAGGACCACCGCGGCGTCTTTGAGGCTCAACACGGCGATCAGTATTTCCAGGACGCCGCGCAAGTCGGCGCCAATGTAAACGTCATCGGCATGCCAGCAGCGTACCGGCGTTGTGGTGTAACGCGCGGCCAGGGCGGTACGCAGTTCCAGTTCGCCGCAGGGTTGCGAAGGCGGTTGCGGCTGACGCGGATACTGGCGCAACAGTTCCCGTTCCAGCAGCAATAACGGACTGTCGAGGGGCTGCAACAATGCCGGTTCATCGGCGCTCAACACCAGCATGCCTGGACACCTGGCACTGAAATAAACGCTTTCGAGCAGGTCATTGCCATTGCCGGGCGCATTGATGGCGGACACCGGCAACGCGTAATAACCGGACTTGGCGACCGAATACACGCGCCCTTCTTTCTCCAGCAACGAATACGCGTACTGAATCGTCGAGATCGACACGCTCAAACGATCCGCCAACTGACGCAACGACGGCAGGCGCACGCGCGTGTCGCTGACCGGTTCATTGATCAGGTGCGTCAGGTATCGGTACACCGCCTGATAAGCAAAGTCGGTCTCGCGTGGTCCTTTCAATGTCCCGCTGACCCTTCACCCGCCACCGCGGCATCATCGCCAAAGTTGGCGCCTTCCGATGGCAGGTCCACGCCATCAGCATCCGGGTCAACCACCCTGCCCTCGGCCCCCGGCACAGGCCCCATCCGGTAAAGTGTGCCGAGCAGGCCGACGGGTAACCCGCTGACGTCGACCATCCATTGCAGAATCTGCTCCGACACCGGATTGCCCTGCATTGCCCGGTGCAAGTCAGGCATCGCCACCAGCATTCCGGGATGGCACTGACGCAGGAAGCGCTCAAGGGCAGCACCGTTTTCGACAAAGGGTGCGAAGAGCAGGCAAACCAGCTGAGCCTCGGTCAAACCGAGGTTTTTTTGCGCCTCGGCCGCAGCCAGCCCACGCTGTTCGGACAGCCTCGCCGGGTTACCGAAGACCGCCACTGCCTGCTCGCACAAACGCTCCGGGAGTCGCTTGCGGCGCATCATCACCAACGCCCGTTGCAAGTATTCGGCGACACCCGCCTCATAGCTGCGACCGTGCACAAAGCACGCTTGCAGCCCCCGCACGTGTGCGGATATCGAAAGGCTGACGAATTCGTTGTCGCTGATCTGAGCCGCCAGTTCGTCAGGTTGAAAACCGAGAAACTCAGCGAGCAGCGGCCAGCGCTCTTCGAGGTTGCTGACCAGCATGTCTTGAATGTCGATGAACGTGGTACGGCGACAGGCCTCGAAGCGCTCGGCCGGCCGCCATGCCGCCTGCCCCTGTTCGGCATAAAACGCGCGATAGCAGTCACTGCCGATCTCATCGAGCAAGGCGAACAGTTCATCAAAGCCTGTTTCAACCGGACTGGAGGTCTTGAGCCCAGCCTTGGCCGCCGCCCGCTTCAAGCCTTCGAGAAACTGCTTTTGCTGACGTGACGTGTCACTGCTGACCAAGGCATCGACGCCACCGTCCCAGCGCGCGATCTGCCCATAGAACTCGCCGGTCGCCAGATAGCCGTCGTCCCACAGATCGATTGGCCCGTTCGAGGTTCGACGGTGGCCCACCATTAGCACATTGAGCCGATTGGCTTCTCGACCGGCATCGGAGATCGGTGCCGGGTGGCTGAACGGCAACACTTCGCGGTTATCTACCATCAGCACTTCGACCCGCGGATCGTCGTAGAGAAACAGCGAACTGTAGCTGCGATGGATGTTTTCCTGAGCCATTGCGCTCGCACCGTTCATTCGCAGGGAGGCCACACGCAACTGAAACGTGGCGGGCGCCCGGCCGGCAATGCTCAGTTGTGCGGCGCGCAGCAGCGCCAGGGTGTAACAACTGTCCCGCGAGCCGGACTGGATCGCCAGCACCTTGTAATCGCCAATGCGCTCCATGCCCCCCGCGGCGACCACCAGACGCTGGATCATCAGTTGCAATGCCGTGCGTTCGGCCCGAGAGAAAAAACTCAGCAAGCGTTGCAGCATTTGCTGATAGACATAGTTCATCGCCTGATCATGGATATGGGTCATCTTTATTTACCTGATGCTCGTAAGTTCAGTACTGCATAAACAGCGATATGCACTGCACAGCGGATTGTCTGACACGGATGAAGTGCTGGACATTATTGTCAAAGGCTAGCACTTATGCTTTTGGTAATTATTTGAAATAGTTGATCGCCGACGCTGCATACGCCGAAGCCGGATGGCGCAAAAGCCCCGTACCGCCTGCATCTGGCGACTTAACAGAACATCCTAGGAAATGTCCGACAACGTCCCACAGATAGGTAGCACAAGAAATAAAGATAGAAGCCGCACATGTCTTTTTGAAAGCAGCGCAAAGAATTACTGTTGGTCGGATATCTATTAACAATGTGCGTTGAAAAGTATCAGCCTGACACCCAGACATGACTCATTCCTTGAGATGAAAGTAATCATTCAATTATCAAGGCTTAGATGCTGATTAGAAGATACAGATCGAGAGCAAAAACCAGTTCAGTTGCTGAACTGACCCATCGACAGATCGATGAGACGTCTCGATTTTTTGCGAGGGGCAATAAAAAAGTCCGTGCAGGCACGGACTTTTTCAGGGGCTGTTACGCAGGTTCGACCTGAAGGGCGACCCGCTCGCGGCATGGGCATTCGTCCATGTAGCGGTGTGCTTCGACAAACTCGGAAAACGGGAAGACCCGAGTCTTGAGCGGCAGCAGCACGCGATCGGCGGTCATCTGGTTGATGTCGCGCAAGGCCCGTTGCAGTGCGGCCTGGTCCTGGATGATGCCCAACTCCGGCTTGCCGGTGAAATTGCCGATGCAGTGTACAAAGAACTGAATGTTCTTCTGGAACGCTGCGCAGGCCGGGAATGGCGTCTGGTTACCCCCTTGCAGGCCATACAGCACCAGGCTGCCGCGAGGCGCGAGCACATCGCCGAGCAGCGACATCTGCGGGCCGCCCAGGCCATCGAACACCACATCGACACCGCGGTTATCGGTGATCTTGTTGATCCGCATGAGCAGATCTTCTTCCTCAGTGACGATGACTTTCTCGGCGCCCAGCGACAGCAGGTATTCACGCTCTTCGGCCGTTTTCGTGGCGGCAATCACCCGTACACCCAAGGCTTTACCCAATTGGACGAATGAAGGCCCGGCGCAGTGGCTCGCGTCAGTCACCAGGGCAAATTGCCCAGGCTTGACCCGTGCCAGATCGGCATAACCAAAGTAAGCAATCAACAGCGGCGTGTAATGCACCGCCGCTTCAATCGGGCTCAGCACGTCCGGATAACGGGTCAGTGCCGAGCGCGGCAGAACGATTTGCTCGCCATAGACGGGATAGTCGTTCGGACTTTCAGCCGGGAAACTGGCGACCTTGTCGCCAACCGCCAGGTCATCGACGCCATCGCCAACCGCCGTCACGACGCCGGACATTTCATGGCCAAGGCCTGAAGGCAAACGAGCATGGGAGGACGCCAGGTTCTGGCGCCAGAGTATGTCGTACCAGCTGATGCCAATCGCCTCGACGCGCACCTGCACTTCGCCCGGTGCAGGCAGAGCGGCCGCATGCTCTTCGCATTTGAGCACCTCGGCTGGACCAAACTTGTGAAAACGGATCGTGCGGGACATCGCAAACCTCGTCAAAGAAACCTCTAATGCCCTGAACTCTATCTGGGCTTTCTACCCAAGACTATCAGTGGCTATTAATAGTCGACATGCCTGTCATTGATTCCGCAGCGCCGGCGACATCTTCAAATGTCGTAAGAAACCGAAGCAGCCTTTGTAGGAAAACTGAATTACTCGGTGCAGAGTAGCAGCCTTTCCCCGTAATATTCATGCCGGCCATTGTTCTCATATGGCTGCTCCCGTCAAGCTTGATGACTCTGCCAGGACTCCAGATGAATCGTAATGACCTGCGTCGTGTCGACCTGAACCTGTTGATCGTTTTCGAAACACTGATGCACGAACGCAGTGTGACCCGCGCTGCGGAGAAATTGTTCCTCGGTCAGCCGGCGATCAGTGCGGCGCTCTCGCGCCTGCGCGGGCTGTTCGATGATCCATTGTTCGTGCGAACCGGGCGCAGCATGGAACCGTCCGCGCGGGCGGTGGAGATCTTCGCCCTGCTCTCCCCGGCCCTGGATTCGATTTCCACGGCTGTCAGCCGCGCAGCAGAATTCGATCCGGCGACCAGTACGGCGGTGTTCCGTATCGGCCTGTCGGACGATGTCGAGTTCGCTTTGTTGCCGATGCTGCTCAAACGCCTGCGCGCCGAATCGCCCGGGATTGTGCTGGTGGTGCGGCGGGCCAACTACATCCTGATGCCGAGCCTGCTGGCCTCGGGCGAGATTTCAATCGGCGTCAGCTACACCGCCGACCTGCCGGCCAACGCCAAGCGTAAAGTGCTGCGCCGCAGCATGCCCAAACTGTTGCGTGCCGATACAGTGCCGGGCCCGTTAAGCCTCGATGATTTCTGCGCCCGCCCCCATGCGCTGGTGTCGTTCGCCGGTGACTTGAGCGGCTTTATAGATGAAGAACTGGAAAAACTCGGGCGCAAACGTCACGTGGTACTCGCGGTGCCGCAATTCAACGGACTCAGCACGCTCCTCAGCGGGACCGATATCGTCGCGACGGTGCCGGATTACACGGCTGACGCGTTGACGGCAGCAGGTGGTGTGCGAGCGGAAGATCCGCCGTTGCCGGTGCGCAGCTTTGAATTGCACATGGCCTGGCGTGGGTCGCAGGACAATGATCCGGGGGAGCGTTGGTTAAGGTCGCGGATTCAGATGTTCTTTGGGGATCCGGATAGCCTGGCCTGATCCTGATCTTCTGTTGGTGCCGATGGCCTCTTCGCGGGCAAGCCTCGCTCCTACAGGAGTATGCGATCAACTGTAGGAGCGAGGCTTGCCCGCGAAGGGAGCGACTCGGTCCCACGCCGATTCCTTGCATTCCCCGCAACACAGAATTGCCGTCAAACACATTGATCGCGTTCCAACCCGAGGTGCATGCTAGAGGGCTCGCCCGGCGCTTATATCATTCCGAATGATAGTTACCTTCGCTTCATTCGATTCGTGCGACACCAACCCGCCGAGCATCATCCGCCCATCTCAATACATTGGCGGATGCATCCATGGAACAGTCACTCAAACATTTGCGCTTCCCGTTGGCCCTGCTGGCCGTAGTGGTGATGAGCGCTTGCGGCAAGGCTCCGGAGTCTGCCGCGACCATGCCTGCGGCGAAAGTCAGTGTCGCCAAGGTGCTGGAACAACCGGTCAATGAGTGGGACGAATTCACCGGGCGCCTTGAAGCGCCGGAAACGGTAGAGATTCGTCCACGGGTCTCCGGTCAGATCGATGACGTTGCCTTCACCGAAGGCGCGCTGGTCAAGAAAGGCGACTTGCTGTTCCAGATCGACCCGCGTCCCTTCCAGGCCGAGGTCCGCCGTCTCGAAGCGCTGGTCGCTCAGTCGCGCGCCAATGCGACCCGCAGCGAAAACGAAGCCCAGCGCGGTGAGCGCCTGCGTACCAGCAACGCGATTTCCGCCGAGCTGGCCGATTCGCGCACGAGTGCCGCACAAGAAGCCCGCGCTGCGGTCGGTGCCCTTCAGGCACAACTGGACCTGGCGAAACTGAACCTGAGCTTCACCCGCGTTACCGCACCGATCAGCGGCCGTGTCAGCCGTGCCGAAATCACCGCCGGCAACCTGGTGACCGCCGATACCACCGCGCTGACCAGCGTCGTGTCTACCGACAAGGTCTACGCCTACTTCGACGCTGACGAGCGTGTGTTCCTCAAGTACACCCAACTCGCTCGCCAGGGCAAACGTGGTGCAACCACTCCGGTTTACCTCGGCCTGTCCAACGAAGACGGCAACCCGCACCAGGGCGTGATGAACTTCGTCGACAACCAGGTCAACCCGAAAACCGGCACCATCCGTGGCCGCGCCGTGTTCGACAACAGCGACGGCGCTTACACCCCGGGCCTTTATGCGCGTCTGAAACTGGTCGGCAGCGGCACCTACTCCGCCGTGTTGATCAACGATGAAGCGGTCGGTACCGACCTCGGTAAAAAGTTCGTGCTGGTGATGGACGCGGACAACAAAACCGCCTACCGCGCGGTCGAGCTGGGTCCGAAAATCGAAGGGCTGCGCATCGTGCGCAACGGCCTGAACAAGGACGACACGATCATCGTCAAGGGCCTGCAACGGGTACGCCCCGGTTCGCCAGTCACCCCTGAAGTGATCCCGATGGCCAGCGAGCAAACCCTCGCGGCACTCGCACAACAACGACAAGCGCTGGAAGCCAGCAACCTGCCCCAAGTCGCACCTGCCAAGGTCGCGCCGGGTTCGGTTGTGAAACTGGCTGCTGCAACCCCACGCGGTTAAGGGATAACGACTCCGATGAATTTTTCCCAATTCTTCATTTCACGGCCGATCTTTGCAGCGGTGCTGTCGCTGCTGATCCTGATCGCCGGTGCCATCTCGCTGTTCCAGTTGCCGATCAGCGAATACCCGGAAGTCGTGCCACCGACCGTTGTGGTCCGTGCCAACTTCCCGGGTGCCAACCCAAAAGTCATCGGTGAAACCGTGGCCGCTCCTCTGGAGCAAGCCATCACCGGCGTCGAGAACATGTTGTACATGTCCTCGCAGTCCACCGCTGACGGCAAGATCACCCTGACCATCACCTTCGCGCTGGGCACCGACCTGGACAACGCCCAGGTGCAGGTACAGAACCGCGTGACCCGGACCGAACCGAAACTTCCAGAAGAAGTGACGCGCATCGGTATCACCGTGGACAAGGCATCGCCCGACCTGACCATGGTCGTGCACTTGACCTCGCCGGACAAACGCTACGACATGCTCTACCTGTCCAACTACGCCTTGCTCAACATCAAGGATGAGCTGGCGCGTCTGGGCGGTGTCGGTGATGTGCAGCTGTTTGGTATGGGCGACTACTCGCTGCGGGTATGGCTCGATCCGAACAAGACCGCTTCGCGCAATCTGACCGCGACCGATGTGGTAACCGCGATCCGCGAACAAAACCGTCAAGTCGCTGCCGGTGCATTGGGTGCCCCGCCTGCGCCGAATGCCACCGCGTTCCAGCTGTCGGTCAACACTCAGGGTCGTCTGGTTTCCGAAGAAGAGTTCGAGAACATCATCATTCGCTCCGGCGACAACGGTGAAATCACCCGTCTGAAAGACATCGCGCGCGTCGAGCTGGGTTCCAGCCAATACGCCCTGCGTTCCTTGCTGAACAACCAGCCGGCTGTGGCGATCCCGATCTTCCAGCGTCCTGGTTCCAACGCGATCGAAATCTCCAACGAAGTGCGCGACAAGATGGCGGAGCTGAAGAAGAGCTTCCCGGAAGGCATGGATTTCAGCATCGTTTATGACCCTACGATCTTCGTGCGCGGCTCCATCGAAGCGGTGGTTCACACCCTCTTCGAAGCACTGATCCTCGTGGTTCTGGTCGTGATCCTGTTCCTGCAAACCTGGCGTGCCTCGATCATACCGCTGGTGGCGGTTCCGGTTTCGTTGATCGGTACATTTGCAGTGATGCACTTGTTCGGCTTCTCGCTGAACGCCTTGTCGCTGTTCGGCCTGGTATTGGCCATCGGTATCGTGGTGGACGACGCCATCGTGGTAGTGGAAAACGTCGAGCGAAACATCGGACTCGGGCTGACGCCGGTCGAAGCGACCAAGCGCGCCATGCGTGAAGTAACGGGCCCGATCATCGCCACGGCGCTGGTGTTGTGTGCGGTGTTTATCCCGGCGGCGTTCATCTCCGGGTTGACCGGGCAGTTCTACAAACAGTTCGCCCTGACCATCGCGATCTCGACAGTGATCTCGGCCTTCAACTCGCTGACCCTGTCGCCGGCACTGGCCGCCGTGTTGCTCAAAAGCCATGACGCGCCGAAAGACCGTTTCTCCAAGGTGCTGGACAAGATCTTCGGTGGCTGGCTGTTCCGTCCGTTCAACCGCTTCTTCGACAAGGCCAGCCACAGCTATGTCGGCACCGTCGGCCGGGTTATCCGCAGCAGCGGTATTGCCCTGCTGCTGTATGCGGGCTTGATGGTACTGACGTTCTTCGGTTTCTCCAGCACCCCGACCGGTTTCGTACCTGGCCAGGACAAGCAATACCTGGTGGCTTTCGCGCAATTGCCGGACGCTTCCAGCCTGGACCGTACCGAAGACGTGATCAAACGCATGTCCGACCTGGCCCTGAAACAGCCTGGCGTGGAAAGTGCGGTAGCGTTCCCGGGCCTGTCCATCAATGGTTTCACCAACAGCCCTAACGCCGGCATCGTGTTTGTGACCCTGAAACCGTTCGACGAGCGTAAAGACCCGAGCATGTCCGCCGGTGCGATTGCCGGTGCATTGAACGGCCAGTTCGCCGGGATTCAGGAAGCCTACATGGCGATCTTCCCGCCGCCGCCGGTACAAGGCCTTGGCACCATCGGTGGTTTCCGCCTGCAGATCGAAGACCGGGGCAACCTGGGCTACGACGAGCTGTACAAAGAAACCATGAACATCATCACCAAGAGCCATGGTGTGCCGGAACTGGCAGGCCTGTTCACCAGCTACACGGTGAACGTGCCGCAAGTCGATGCCGCCATCGACCGGGAAAAAGCCAAGACTCACGGTGTGGCCGTCAGCGACATCTTCGACACCCTGCAGATCTACCTGGGTTCGCTGTATGCCAACGACTTCAACCGCTTCGGTCGTACCTATCAGGTCAACGTCCAGGCCGAGCAGCAGTTCCGCCTCGAACCGGACCAGATCGGTCAGCTGAAAGTGCGTAACAACAAAGGCGAGATGATCCCGCTGGCGACCTTCATCAAGGTCAGTGACACCTCGGGCCCGGATCGCGTCATGCACTACAACGGCTTTATCACCGCTGAAATCAACGGTGCGGCAGCCCCAGGCTACAGCTCCGGCCAGGCCGAAAAAGCCATCGAAAAACTGCTCAAGGAAGAACTTCCGAACGGCATGACCTACGAATGGACCGACCTGACCTACCAGCAGATTCTGTCCGGCAACACCGCACTGTTCGTGTTCCCGCTCTGCGTATTGCTGGCGTTCCTGGTACTCGCGGCGCAGTACGAAAGCTGGAGCCTGCCACTGGCGGTAATCCTGATCGTACCGATGACCCTGCTGTCGGCCATCACCGGTGTGATTGCTTCGGGAGGCGACAACAACATCTTCACCCAGATCGGCTTGATCGTACTGGTGGGACTTGCCTGTAAGAACGCGATTCTGATCGTCGAGTTCGCCAAGGACAAACAGGAAGAAGGCATGAACCCACTGGCTGCGGTGCTCGAAGCCTGCCGCCTGCGTCTGCGGCCGATCCTGATGACCTCCTTCGCGTTCATCATGGGTGTGGTGCCATTGGTGTTCTCCAGCGGTGCCGGTGCCGAAATGCGTCACGCCATGGGTGTGGCGGTGTTCTCCGGGATGCTCGGGGTGACCTTCTTTGGCCTGTTGCTGACGCCGGTGTTCTACGTGTTGATCCGTAATTTCGTGGAACGCGGCGAGCAGCGCAAAGCGGCCAAAGCCCTGAAACTGGAGGCGCAACAATGAGCCTGAAAGCCTTCCTGCCGAGCCTGCTGGTACTGGCCCTGAGCGCCTGTGCCGTCGGCCCGGACTACAAGACCCCGGCCACTGAACCGGCCAACATCACCACCGCCACCGATGGCGCTGCCGGTCAGAAAAACTTCGACCGCTCACGTTTCGAAGGCATCTGGTGGCAGCAGTTTGAAGACCCGACCCTCAACCAGTTGGTGACGCAATCGCTGCAAGGCAACCGTGACTTGCGCGTCGCCTTCGCTCGCTGGAAGGCGGCCCGGGCGATCCGCGATGACGTCAGCAATGACGCCATGCCGACCATCACCAGCCGCGTCAGCAGTGATCTTGGCAAAGGCCAGATTCCGGGCGAGACCAGCAAACGGGTCAATAGCGAACGCTATGACCTGGGTCTGGACATGGCCTGGGAACTGGACCTGTTTGGTCGCATCCAGCGCAACCTGGAATCCAGCGACGCCGAACAGCAAGCGGCCGAAGCGGATCTGTACCAACTGCAAGTCACCATGATTGCCGAGTTGGTGGATGCCTACGGTCAACTGCGCGGTGCGCAACTGCGGGAAAAAATTGCCCTGGCCAACCTCAACAACCAGCAGGAGTCGCGCAAGATCACCGAAAGCCTGCGCGATGCCGGCGTCGGCGATCAGCTCGATGTGGTCCGCGCCGACGCACGCCTGGCGTCTGTCGAAGCCAGCGTGCCGCAATTGCAGGCCGAGCAGGTTCGGCAGAAAAACCGTATCGCCACCTTGTTGGGTGAGCGTCCGGACAAATTGACCGTGGACCTGAGCCCGAAAGACTTGCCGGCGATTGCCAAGGCACTGCCGATCGGTGATCCGGGCGAACTGCTGCAACGTCGTCCGGACGTTCTCAGCGCCGAGCGCAAACTGGCTTCGGCCACGGCACGTATCGGCGTGGCCAAGGCGGACCTGTTCCCGCGGGTCAGCCTCAGCGGCTTCCTCGGCTGGACCGCCGGACGTGGTTCGCAGATCGGTTCCTCGGCGGCCAACGCCTGGGCGCTGGGCCCAAGTATCACTTGGGCGGCGTTTGACCTGGGCAGTGTTCGAGCCCGTATCCGCGGTGCCGACGCGGATGCCGAAGGCGCCTTGGCGACCTACGAGCAACAAGTGCTGCTGGCCCTGGAAGAATCGGAAAACGCTTTCAGTGATTACGGCAAACGCCAGCAACGCCTGATTTCGCTGATTCGTCAGAGTGAATCAAGCCGCGCGGCAGCCGACCTGGCTGAAATTCGCTACCGCGAAGGTACGGCGGACTTCCTTGTCCTGCTCGATGCCCAACGCGAACGTCTGGCGGCGGAAGACACTCAGGCCCAGGCCGAAGTCGATCTGTATCGCGGCATCGTCGCGATCTACAAGGCCCTGGGTGGCGGTTGGCAACCAGAGACGGTCGCCAGCAAGTAACACGTTATAGAGCTCTTTTGGCTGGTCGCAACCAACCAGTTTTTTAGCCCTGCGCCTCATTCGGTCGCGGGGCTTTTTTTGTCTGCACGATTAGTGAAGTCACCACACTCCCTGTGGGAGCGGGCTTGCGCGATGGCATTTTCAGTGACGATATATTTTCCTGATGGATCGCACAGGCCGCGCTAACATCCCCCGCCAATAATAAAAGCTCACGGAAGACTCACCCATGTCCGCTTCAACCTTCGACCTGCGCCCGCTCATGGTCGCCAACATGGCCTGCACCATGGCAATGATGGCGTTCGTTTCTTTGATCGGGCCCATCGCCCGGGTCTTGGGCCTGGCTACCTGGCAGGCCGGTGCGGCGGTGACGGTATCCGGGGTGATCTGGATGGTGCTGGCGCGTCCATGGGGTCAGGCCAGCGACCGCTTTGGACGACGACGCATTCTGTTGCTCGGCACTGCGGGATTCACCCTCGCCTATTGGGCCTTGTGCCTGTTCATCGACACGTCTTTGCGATTCCTGCCTTCAGCGGCGCTGGCGTTTATCGGGCTGATGCTCGGACGCGGCCTGATCGGCGTGTTTTATGCGGCGATCCCGGTCGGCTGCAATGCGTTGATTGCCGACAACGTCGAGCCGCAACACCGCGCCAAAGCCATGGCCGCATTGGGCGCTGCTAACGCCTGCGGGCTGGTGGTCGGCCCGGCGATAGCGGCGTTGCTGTCCCGATACAGCCTGAGCCTGCCCTTCTACGCCATGGCGTTTCTACCGCTGATGGCATTCCTCGTGCTGCGTTACAAGCTCAAGGCTCAGGAATTGCACTTGCGTCAGGCGCCGCGCAAGGTGCACCTCAACGATCCACGGTTGCGCCGGCCCATGGCGGTCGCGTTCGTGGCGATGCTGTGCGTTTCTGTCGCGCAGATCACCGTCGGCTTCTTCGCCATCGATCGACTGGGCATGAGCCCGGCCGACGCCGCGCAAACGGCCGGTATCGCCCTGACCATGGTCGGCTTCGCGTTGATCTGTTCGCAGCTGGTTGTGCGTCGACTGGAATGGCCGCCGCTACGGCTGATCCGGGTCGGCGCGATGGTCGCTGCGCTGGGGTTTTCCGGCAGCATCATGGTCGATTCGGCGTGGGGGTTGTGGCTGGGGTTCTTTGTCTCGGCGAGCGGCATGGGCCTGATTTTCCCGTCCTTCGCCGCGCTTGCCGCCAATGCGGTCGAGGCCTCGGAGCAAGGCGCGACCGCAGGCTCCATCGGCGCCGCCCAAGGGTTCGGCGTGGTGATCGGACCGTTGACCGCCACGCTGATCTACGGCATCGAACCGCGCTTGCCGTATCTGGTAGCGGCTGCGTTGTTGCTGCTGGTGGCCCTGTGGCCAGGGCCCCGGCAGCGTCAGGCTTTATAGGATGCGATAGAGCAAGCGTTCAATGCGCACGCGACTGACACGCTTGAGGAACTTGGCCACGCCCGCCGGGTAATCCGGCAGGGTTTGCAGGTCCTGATAACGCTCGATGCGCGTGGTGTGTTGGAAGATCTCCGCCAGCTCACTGCGACGCGGCTCCAGCAATTCACCTTTGGGGTCATCAATCAGCAGCGCGTTTTCCAGGTCGAGACGGAATGCGCGCGGATTGAGGTTGTTGCCGGTCAGCAAGGTGTAACGCTGATCGACCCACATGCCTTTAAGGTGATAGGTGTTATCGCCGTCCTTCCACAGGTGCAGGTTCAACTGACCGCTGTCGACGTTGCGTTGATGACGTTTGGCGAAACGCCGCAGGCTGATCTCGTAGAGGTACGGCAACGCCGAGATCACCTTGAACGGCTCGCTCGGCGGGATGTAGAAGTCGTTGGCGGTTTTGTCGCCGACCACGATGTCGATCTTCACACCCCGGGCCAATGCCCGGTTGATCTCCCGGGTCACCGCCAACGGCAGGTTGAAATACGGCGTGCAAATCGTCAGTTGGTGCCGGGCGCTGGCGATCAACTCGCAGATCACCCGGCTCAACGGGTTGTTCTTGCCGACACCAAGCAATGGGCTGACAGACAAACCGTCTTTAACCGTGCTGCCCGTCGTGGTGTCGTACGCCGCATGTTTCAGGCGGCTGCGCAGGTCGCCGATGTCGTGGCGCAAGCTGCGGGTGGTCGGCAGGTTCGGCAAATCGAGGCGATGCACCGCTTTCGAGGCGACCAGGCCGTGCTGAACCAGGTGCTGCATCGAATCGGCCAGGGCGCCGTTGTGCAGCAGGTGATAACGGTCGTAGCGGTATTTGTCGAATTTGTGCAGATAAACGTTGTTCAGGCTCGCACCGCTGTAGATCACGCAGTCATCGATCACGAAGCCTTTCAAATGCAGCACGCCGAACAGCTCGCGGGTCTGCACCGGCACACCGTACACCGGGACCACGCTGGCATGGGTTCGGGTGGTTTCCTGATACCACGCCGAATTGCCCGGCTGTTTGCCGGCACCGATCAAGCCACGCTGGGCGCGCAGCCAGTCGACGACCACCACCACGTCCAGTTCCGGACGCGCCAGTTTGGCGGCGTGCAAGGCATCGAGAATTTCCTGGCCGGCTTCATCCTGTTGCAGGTACAGCGCGACGATATAGATGCGCCGGGTCGCCTGGGCAATTTTTTCCAACAGGCAACGACGGAATTCGGCAGCGCCAGAGAGGATGGTGACGGCATCGGCGGTCAGCGGAAAACTGCGCAGTTTGGGCAGCAGAGAGCGTTTGAAAAGCGACGGCATAGGGCTCGCAATGGGTCGAATCCGGAGAGGTTGAGAGCTTACACCATGGAGGGGTTTGGGTCTTGTTACGGTCTGTAATGACCCCTTCGCGGGCAAGCCTCGCTCCTACAGAGGTATGCGATCCCCTGTAGGAGCGAGGCTTGCCCGCGAAGGCGATTTAATGGGCAACACAAAATAATAATTGACCAAGGAGAACGATCGTTCTACTGTACGCCACATGAACGAAATCACTAGCAACGACACACGCGACATCATTCTGGATGTCACCGAAAAGTTGATCTACAAAAGTGGCATCGCTGCCACGGGCATGGATCTTCTGGTGAAAACCGCCGGCGTCTCCAGAAAAAGCATCTACCGCTACTTCGCCAACAAGGATGAGTTGACCGTCGCCGCCCTGCAACGCCGCGACGTGCGCTGGATGCTCTGGTACAGAAGTGCCGTCGACCAGGCCGAAACCCCGGCCGACCGGCTGCTCAACCTGTTTACCGTGCTCAAGGCCTGGTTTGCCTCCGAAGGCTTCCGTGGCTGCGCTTTCATCAACACCAGCGGTGAAACCGGCGACCCGCAAGACCCGGTCCGACTGGTCGCCAAAGAACACAAACAGAAGCTGCTCGACTACGTGCGCGAGCTCTGCACCGAACATGGCGCAACCGACCCGGAGACGCTGGCCAAACAGCTGCTGATCCTGATCGATGGTGCCATTACCGTGGCGCTTGTCATGGGTGATCACAGTGCCGCCGATAATGCGCAATGCATGGCGCGAAAGTTATTGGACCTGTAACACTTTAAACAAGCCCGACAACTTGCTTGAACTTTAATTTTATAGGGAGACTTTAAATGTCTAACGCCGAAGTTCGTCCGCCATTGCCGCCGTTTACCCGTGAATCGGCCATCGAAAAAGTTCGCCTGGCCGAAGATGGCTGGAACTCCCGTGATGCAGAGCGTGTGTCTCTGGCCTACACACTGGACACCAAATGGCGCAACCGCGCCGAATTCGCCTACAACCGTAAAGAAGCCAAAGGTTTCCTGACGCGCAAATGGGCCAAGGAACTGGACTATAGACTGATCAAGGAACTCTGGGCGTTCACCGGCAACCGCATCGCCGTGCGCTACGCCTATGAATGGCACGACGACTCGGGCAACTGGTTCCGTTCCTACGGCAACGAAAACTGGGAGTTCGACGAGAACGGCCTGATGGCCAACCGGTTCGCCTGCATCAACGACATGCCGATCAAGGAAAGCGACCGCAAGTTCCACTGGCCGCTGGGGCGTCGCCCGGATGATCATCCGGGCCTGTCCGACCTCGGCCTGTAAGCACACATCCCCCTTGTAGGAGCCGGCTTGCTGGCGATGGCGTCATAACATTCAACGATGATGTTGATTGTGAAATCGCTATCGCCAGCAAGCCGGCTCCTACAGGGTTTGTGGTGGTCAGGCGACTTCGGCTTGTTTCACGCTGGCCTCGGCCTCCAGCTCCCGCACCAACGGCAGCACTCGCTTGCCGAAATACTCGACCTCTTCCTGAAAGTGCAGAAACCCCGCCAGCACCAAATCCACGCCCACCGCTTTCAACGCCACAATCCGCTCGGCAATTTGCCGGGGCGTGCCGATCAGGTTGGTCTTGAAACCGTCGTTGTACTGCACCAGATCCTCGAACGTCGATTTGGCCCAATTGCCCTCGCCTTCCGGTGATGCCCTGCCCGCCTGTTTCGCCGCATCGCCAAAGGCATTCACCGCTTCCGGATCAGCCTGATCGATGATCTGCGCCAGCACTGCGCGAGCCTCTTCTTCGGTGTCGCGGGCGATGACAAACGCGTTGACCCCGACCTTCACCGAGTGATTGTTCGCGGCGGCCTTGCTGCGGATATCGTCGACTTGCGCCTTGATGCCTTCCGGTGTGTTGCCGTTGGTGAAGTACCAGTCCGAAACTCGCGCCGCCATGTCCCGTGCAGCACGGGAGCTGCCGCCCTGAAAAACTTCCGGTTGGCCCAGCGGCTTGGGTTTGAGGCTGTAATTGTCGAAGCGGTAAAAGTCGCCGCGAAAGGTGAAGTTGTCCTGGCTCCAGATGCCTTTGAGCGAGCGAATGAATTCTTCGGAGCGGCGATAGCGCTCGTCGTGCTCCAGCCAATGCTCGCCGATGGCCTGGAATTCACCCTTGAACCAACCGCTGACGATGTTCACCGCGATGCGGCCGTTGGTCAGTTGATCGATGGTCGCCAGTTGCTTGGCTGCCAGCGCGGGTTGCCAAGGGCCGGGCAGGATCGCCGCGATGACTTTCAATGTGGTGGTGGCGGCGAGCAGCGCGTGGCTGAAGGCAACCGATTCATGCTGGTACTCGGCGCCGTAACCGGCGGTGAAGCGAATCTGCGTCAGGGCGTATTCGAACCCCGCCTCTTCAGCCAGTTGCGCCAGTTTGCGGTTGTAGTCGATGCCCCAGTGGGTGCGTTGTTCGATCTTGCTGACCACCAGCCCGCCGCTGACGTTCGGCACCCAGTAGGCAAATTTGACGGCTTGCTGACTCATTGACGTGTCCTCGGGACGTTAGGAAGTCCTGGGGTGAGAGCAGCAACCGTGCCAGTGCTTTCCTGTAGCGACCGAAGCCCCCTGTGGGAGGCCCCCTGTGGGAGCGAGCCTGCTCGCGATGGCGGTGTGTCAGCCAACAAAAGTGTTGTATGTGCAACCGCCATCGCGAGCAGGCTCGCTCCCACAGGGTTCTGGGTGTGACAGGGCAATTTGCTACGGCGCTGTTGCTGCAGCAACAGTTCAGGCCACATTGAGGCACGTACGCCCCGCAGATCATGGCTGTTCCTGGTCGGCATGGACCATGCAATCCCCCATGGCATCCACTGCCGATCCAAGGAGCTGTCCCATGACCGAACACCAGGTAATCAATCCGCTGTCCATTGGCATTGACTATGAAGCGCTGGCCGCGAGATTCCGCCCGATTTTCCAGCGCATCGCCGCCGGTGCCGTTGAGCGTGAACAGTCGCGCAGCCTGCCTTACGAACCCATCCAGTGGCTGAAGGAAGCCGGTTTCGGCGCGGTGCGCGTGCCGGTGGAATATGGGGGTGGCGGCGCCTCCCTGCCGCAGCTGTTTGAGTTGCTGATCGAACTGGCCGAAGCCGACTCCAACGTGCCCCAGGCACTGCGCGGGCATTTCGCGTTTGCCGAGGACCGCTTGAACGCCACGCCAGGGCCGGCACGGGATCTGTGGTTCAAACGCTTTGTCGACGGCGACATTGTCGGCTGTGCCTGGACTGAAATCGGCAATGTGGCGATTGGCGATGTGATCACCAAAGTCTCGCCCAACGGCGACGGCTGGCGACTCAACGGTGAAAAGTTCTACAGCACCGGCAGCCTGTTTTCCGACTGGATCGACGTCTACGCCCAGCGCAGTGATACCGGCGGCGATGTCATCGCAGCGGTGCGCACCCGGCAACCGGGGATCGTGCAAAGCGATGACTGGGACGGTTTCGGTCAGCGCACCACGGGCAGCGGCACGTCGCGGTTTATCGACGCCGAGGTGGACGCCGAAAACATCATCGACTTCGCCACCCGTTTCAAATACCAGACGGCGTTCTATCAGCTCGTGTTGTTGGCCACGCTGAGCGGGATCGGTCGCGCCGCGTTGCGCGACGTGGCGCATCAGGTACGTGAGCGCAAACGTATTTACAGCCATGGCAATGCCCAGCGCGTCAGTGAGGACTCGCAAGTTCAACAAGTCGTCGGTGAAGTGGCTGCGCTGGTGTACGCCGCCGAAGCGAGCGCGTTGAAGGCCGCGCAACCGGCGCAGCGGGCGTATCTGGCGCGGTTTTCGGGGGATGACGCGCGGGAGCGGGCGGCGAATGTTGCGGCGGAACTCGAGTCGGCAAAAGCACAGGTTGTGGTGTCCGAGCTGATTCAGCGGGCGACCACCGAGCTGTTCAATGCGCTGGGGGCTTCGGATGTGCGTCAGGGCAAATCGCTCGACCGGCATTGGCGTAATGCGCGGACCGTGTCTTCGCATAATCCGGTGATCTACAAGGCGCGGATTGTCGGGGATTGGAAGATTAACGGGACTGAACCGCCGTTTGTGTGGCAGATCGGGAATGGGCCGGCCGCCAAGTGATGTAGCGCCTGCAAGTCAGTCTTCGCGGGCAAGCCTCGCTCCTACGGTTAAGCGCATTCCCCTGTAGGAGCGAGGCTTGCCCGCGAAGAGGCCAGACCAGTCGCCGCAGAAGTTGGATATAGGTAAGATACCGGCCCTTCCCCGCAGCCCTTTGCTGCACCCCGCCGAATAAGCCCATTTCCATGCCTTTCGAACTCAGCGTTGACCTCACCACCCTCGCCATCCTGGCCGTCGTCGCCTTCATTGCCGGTTTCATCGACGCCATTGCCGGTGGCGGCGGTCTGTTGACCACGCCGGCGCTGTTGACCGCTGGCCTGCCGCCGCACCTGGTGCTGGGCACCAACAAACTCAGTTCGACCTTCGGCTCGGCCACCGCCAGTTTCACCTTCTATCGGCGCAAACTGTTCCATCCCCGGCAGTGGGTGCACGCCATCGTCGGCACCTTGGTCGGCGCGCTGGCCGGTGCCGTAGTCGCGCATTACCTGCCCGCCGAATGGCTGAACAAAATGCTGCCGGTGATCGTGTTCGCCTGCGGCCTCTACCTGTTGTTCGGTGGCACGCCGAAAGCGCCGCTGGACAGCGAGGCACCGATCAAGAAAAAGTGGCAATCGACCCAAGGCTTCAGCCTCGGCTTCTACGACGGCGTGGCCGGCCCTGGCACTGGCGCGTTCTGGACCGTGAGCAGCCTGCTGATGTACCCCATCGACCTGGTGAAGGCCAGCGGCGTGGCGCGCAGCATGAACTTCGTCAGCAACATTGCGGCGCTGTCGGTGTTCATCTTTTCCGGGCAAGTGGACTGGATCATCGGCCTGAGCATGGGCCTGTCGGTGATGGTCGGTGCGTTCTTCGGTGCGCGCTCCGCCATCAGCGGCGGAGCCAAGTTCATTCGTCCGGTGTTCATCACCGTGGTGCTGGGTCTGACCGTGCGCCTAGCCTGGCAGCACTGGTTCAGCGTGGCCTAAGCGCCGCGCCACATAGACGTCGATCAGGTAACGGGCAATCGAGCGTGACGCCGGCAACGGCGGCAGCTCGTGCACGTTGAACCACTGGGCGTCTTCGATCTCGTCCTCCTGGCAAACAATCTCGCCGCCGGCGTACTCGGCGTGGAAGCCGAGCATCATCGAGTGCGGGAACGGCCAGCACTGGCTGCCCATGTACTGGATGTTCTTGACCTCGATCTGCACCTCTTCACGCACCTCGCGAATCAGGCAATCTTCAGCCGATTCGCCCGGTTCGGCAAAACCCGCCAGCGTGCTATAGACCCCGGTGACAAACCGTGGCGAGCGCGCCAGCAAGACTTCATCGCCACGGGTGATCAGCACGATCATGCTCGGCGAAATCCGCGGGTAATAGCGCAAATTGCACGGCTCGCAGTACATCGCCCGCTCACGCGGCACCTGCAAGGTCGCCTGCCCGCAGTTGCCGCAAAAACGGTGTTCGCGGGCCCAGGTGCCGATCTGCGCGGCATAACCCAGCACTTTGTAAACCGCGTGATCGCCATCGAGCATGAACGCCCGCAAGCCTTTCCAGTTGCAGCCCGGTACTTCGCTGTGACTGCGCAGCTCCAGCAGGTAGACCGGTTCGCCATCCAGATGACCAATGCCGTGTTCGGCCAGAACCGGCAGGTCCTGACGCTTGAGCCATTCACGCGGGAACAGCGCGCCATTGTCGTCGAACAGGAAGCCTTCGGGGCTGCGCGCGACGGCCCAGCCGCCCGGTTGATCGGTGTCCAGTACTGCAGTGGTCCAGCGTGAAGTCATTTTTCAATCAATCCAGAAATTCGGGTTTCTGTTTGCTCATATGGGCGGCCATGGCCACGCGCAAGTCAGTGGATTGCAGCATGGCGGCGTTCCAGGTAGCGACGTATTCAAGGCCGTCGTCAATGCGATGGTCGCGCATGTAGCTGATCATCTCCTTGGTGCCGGTGATCGCAATCGGCGACTTGCCGGCGATGTCCCGGGCAATGCCCATGACACCGTCGAGCAGGCTGGCGGCGTCGCTGTAGACGCGATTGACCAGGCCGATACTGCGCGCTTCCTCGGCGCCAAACGAGCGACCAGTGTAAGCCAGTTCACGCAGCATGCCGTCACCGATGATCCGCGGCAAGCGTTGCAAGGTGCCAACGTCGGCGGCCATGCCGATGTCGATTTCCTTGATCGAGAATTGAGCGTCTTCGGCGGCATAACGCATGTCGCAGGCGGCAATCAGATCGATCGCGCCACCCAGGCAATAACCCTGGATTGCTGCCAGCACCGGCTTGCGGCAGTTGTCGACGGCATTGAAGGACGCTTGCAGCGCGAGGATCTTGCGGCGCAGCAGGCGCGCATTGCGGCCGACGTCCTTGCCCAGCTCATTGGCCACGCCGGCCAGCATCATCAGGTCGATACCGGAGGAAAAATGTTTGCCGGCGCCGCTGAGCACCACCACCCGGACTTCGTCGGTGTCATCGATCCACTGGAAGATCTCGATGATCTCGCTCCAGAACGCGGCGTTCATCGAGTTGATCTTTTCCGGACGATTGATCTGCACATGGGCAATTTTATCGGCCAGTTCGACGGTGAACGCAGTGTACTGAGACATGGCAGTGATCCTTTACCGGGCAAAAAATGAGGCCCGAACTATAACAAGGCAACCCGCGCCGCAGTAAGGCAGCGGTTCGGCCAAAAGCGGGACCTGCGAGCGCACCACAACAGTGCGCAGTCGTAATCGCCCTCGCACATTCATGTGACTGACAGGTTACTTTTTGGGGCCGAATCGCGAAAAAACATGCCCTTCGTCGGGGCGTTTGGCTGCCTATCCGGTACGTCCGTACCGCTTTGAACCGATTGTCGAACAATTTTGCCAACTGGCCTTCACCGCTCTAAGTTCTGGCCTAGACTCCTTTTCGCGGGGCAAAACCGGTCGGTCACAAAGTGTCAAAAAAATCGAAACTTTTGCCATTTGTGGCCGGTCCTCTGAAAGGTAGGTGCGTTGCGACTGGTGCAATCCTTGCAACGGCCACTCCAGCCATTCTGCTTTAACGCATGGGCAGCGTTTGCTCACCGATGCGTAGCGCGTTTGCGCCCGGCCACAGGATTTGGCCACGAAACACCGTTTGCCAGACCTAGAACTAGATCAACAACACGGGAGATTCATATGATCAGTACGGCATTAGATATCCAGGGAGAACGTGCTCATCAGCAGGTCGGCGAAACAAGCGCCGTGAGTGCCCCAAGTGCCCAATCGATCAACGTCACGGGTACCAAGACGTTGACGCCGGTGGTCAGTCAGAATCCCAACAGAAAGAAAGTGTTGTTTGTGACCTCGGAAATCGCCGACCTGGTGAAGACCGGCGGTCTGGGTGACGTTTCCGCGGCGCTGCCCCGGGCCATGGCGAAATTGCACGATGTGCGTGTGCTGATCCCCGGTTACCCGCAAGTGCTGCACAGCGAAAACCCGATCCACATTATTGGTGAGCTTGGCGGTCATGCCGCGCTGCCTGCCTGCAAGATCGGGCGCATGGACATGCCTGACGGCCTGGTCATTTACGTGTTGATCTGCCCTGAACTCTACGAGCGCGAAGGTTCACCTTACGGCGCCAATAACGGCCGCGACTGGCCGGACAACCATATTCGTTTCGCCCGCCTGGGCCTGGCTGCTGCCGACATCGCCGCCAACCTCGCACAAATCCACTGGTGCCCGGACCTGGTGCACGCCCATGACTGGCCCGCCGGCCTGGCCCCCGCCTATATGCACTGGCGCGGTCAACGCACGCCGACGCTGTTCACCATTCACAACCTCGCTTATCAAGGCGTGACCAGCCTGGGGTCGTGCCCCGAGCTGGGCATTCCCGCGCATGCCCTGCAACAGGAAGGCATGGAGTTTTACGGCAAGATGTCGTTCCTCAAGGCCGGCATGGCTTATTCGAGCCACATCACCACCGTCAGCGCCACCTACGCCCAGGAAATCACCACGCCGGCCTTCGGCTGCGGCCTCGACGGCTTTCTCGCCGCCAAGACCCAGCAAGGCCTGCTCAGCGGGATTCCCAATGGCATCGATGAGAGCTGGGACGCCGCCACGGACACCCACCTGTTCCGTCCGTTCAGCATCGGTGACTGGGAAGGCAAAGCGGTCAACGCGGCGCACGTGCGCGAACTGTTCGGGCTGGACGACTCCGAAGGTCCGCTGTTCGCCGTGGTCTCGCGCCTGGTCTATCAGAAAGGCCTGGACCTGACGGAAGCCGTGTCCGAGTACATCGTCAAATCCGGTGGCCAGATCGCGATCATCGGGCGCGGCGAGCCGGAAGAAGAACAGGCAATGCGTGAACTGGCCCTGCGCTTTCCAGGGCAGATCGGTGTGCGCATCGGCTTCAACGAAACCGACGCCCGTCGCATGTTCGCCGGCAGCGATTTCCTGCTGATGCCCTCGCGTTATGAACCGTGCGGCTTGAGCCAGATGTACGCCCAGCGTTTCGGTTCGTTGCCGGTGGCACGCAACACCGGCGGCCTGGCCGACACCATCGAAAATGGCGTGACCGGTTTTCTGTTCGACGAATCCACGGTCGAGAGCTATCAGGAAGCCCTGAGCCGAGCCTTCAAAGTGTTCGCCTTTCCTGGCTTGCTCAATGCCATGCGCTGCCGGGCCATGGCCGCACCGTTCAACTGGTGCAAAGCCGTCGAACCCTACGCCGAACTCTACGAACAGCTGGTGGCTAAAGCGCTGGGGAAATCGAACAAACAGTAAGAGGTTTTCAACGATGCCGTTACGGACCCTTGAGACCTGGCCCCACGGCGCAATCATGCTGGACGCAGAGCACACGCGTTTTGCCTTGTGGGCGCCGGATGCGTTTTTTGTCAGTGTCGAACTGGAAGATGGACAGTCCTTGCCGTTGCTGCCTCAGGCCGATGGCTGGTTCGTGATCAAGACGCGCTGTCCTGCGGGCACGCGTTACCGCTACAACATTGATGGCGAACTCGAGGTGCCCGACCCGGCCTCCCGCGCTCAGGCCGGTGACATTCATCGGCACAGCGTGGTGGTCGATCCCCTCGCCTACACCTGGCGACACCGCGACTGGCTGGGGCGGCCCTGGAACGAGGCAGTGATCTACGAGTTGCACGTCGGTGCGCTCGGCGGTTACGTCGAGGTCGAGCAGCACCTGGCGCGGCTTGCCGGACTGGGCGTTACCGCCATCGAACTGATGCCGCTGGCGCAATTCCCCGGCGATCGCAATTGGGGCTACGACGGGGTTCTGCCCTACGCACCCCAGGCGTCCTACGGCACGCCCGAGCAACTCAAGCACCTGATCGACAGCGCCCACGGCCATGGTCTGGCGGTGATGCTCGACGTGGTCTACAACCACTTCGGCCCGGACGGCAATTACCTGCATCGCTACGCCAAGGCGTTCTTCAATGAAGACAAACACACGCCTTGGGGCGCGGCCATCGACTTCCGGCGACGCGAGGTGCGCGACTTCTTTATCGACAATGCGTTGATGTGGTTGCTGGAATACCGTTTTGACGGTTTGCGCTTCGACGCGGTGCACGCGATCAAAAGCCCGGACTTTCTACAGGAATTGGCGCAACGCATCCGGCAGCAAATCGACCCGGCGCGCCACGTGTGGCTGACAGTCGAAAACGAACACAACCAGGCCAGCCTGCTGCAAGAAGGCTACGACGCACAGTGGAACGACGACGGCCACAACGCCTTGCACGTGCTGCTGACCGGTGAAACCGAGGCCTATTACGCCGACTATGCCGACAACCCTACCGAACAGTTGGCACGCTGCCTGAGCCAGGGCTTTGTGTTCCAGGGCCACACCAACCGCCACGGCGAAGCTCGCGGCGAGCCCAGCGGTCATTTGCCGCCCACGGCGTTCGTGCTGTTCTTGCAGAACCATGACCAGATCGGCAATCGCGCATTCGGCGAACGGCTGCACCAACTCGCCCACCCTGACGCCTTGAAAGCCGCGACGGCGTTGTTGCTGTTATCGCCGATGATCCCGCTGATGTTCATGGGCGACGAGTTTGCCGCCGAGCAACCGTTCCTGTTTTTCACCAGCCATCACGGCGAACTGGCGGAACTCGTTCGCGAAGGTCGGCGTAACGAATTTTCTGCATTCGACGCATTTTCCGATCCGGCCAAGCGTGAACAGATTCCCGACCCGAACGCGCAGCAGACCTTCGAAGACTCACGGCCGAATCTGACGGCGAGCGGGCAATCGGCCATTTACGCGCTGTATCGCCAACTGCTGAAAATCCGCCACGAGCAGATCATCGCGCGCCTGCCCGGTGCACACCCGTTGGGTGCCGAGGTACTGGCGCCAGGCGCGGTGAGCGCACGCTGGCAACTGGGCGATGGCAGCCTGCTGCGCATTGACCTGAACCTCAGCGACAAGCCGGTGGTCCACTCCCCACAGGCCGGCACTTCGTTGTTGTTCGAACACCCGCCGAAGTCCGCCGACCTGCTGAATCAGGGCACCCTTGCCCCGTATTGCGCGCTAGTCAGCCTCACGACCGCAGCCCCTTTGCTACCCCCGGATGGAGAGCGCCCATGAGCGATGCGCAATTGGAAATACTGGCTAGCCGAGCTGGCCTGGCCGTCGACTGGATCGATGCCAACGGCCGCCCACAAAAAGTCGCGCCATCGGTGTTACGCAATGTCCTGACCGGGCTCGGCCATCCGGCCGGCAGCGCCCAGGAGATCGATGCCAGCCTGCAAGAATTGCAGCAAGTGCAACAAACCCGGCATCTGCCGCCGCTGCTGACCGCGGACGTTGGCGTGGGCCTCAGCCTCGCGCATTATTTCGAGCCGCAGACCCCCTGCGAGATCCACCTTGAGGACGGATCGCGGCTCAACCTGAAACTGGATGCCCAGGCGATGTTGCCGGGCCTGATTCCTGTCGGTTATCAGCACGTCACGATCGACGGCCAATCCTTTACGCTGGCCGTGGCGCCGACACGCTGCTACAGCGTCAGCGATGCGGTCGACAGCCCGATCCCTCGCGCCTGGGGGCTGAGCGTGCAGCTGTACTCGCTGCGTCGTCCCGGCGATGGCGGTTTTGGCGACACCCAGGCGCTGGAAGATCTGGCCCGCGTCGCCGGTGAGCGTGGCGCCGAAGCGCTGGCGATCAGTCCGCTGCACGCGATGTTCAGCAGCGACACCCAACGCTATAGCCCTTATTCGCCGTCCAGCCGCCTGTTCCTCAACAGCCTGTACGCGGCGCCCGGCGCGATCCTTGGCGAACGAGCGATGCGCACGGCGATTGATGCCACCGGGCTCGCCGCCGAGCTCAAGCATCTGGAACAACAGCCGCTGGTTGACTGGCCTGTGGCGGCCGACGCCAAGCACCGTCTGTTGCAGGCGTTGTACGAAGGCTTTGTCCAGGGCGAACACCCGTTGCATGCCGATTTCAGCAGTTTCCGCCACGCGGCAGGCGAAGCGCTGGAGAACCACTGCCGTTTCGAAGCCATTCAGGAAGCCCGTGCCGCCAAAGGTGAAAACCTCGACTGGCGCGAGTGGCCCGAGCAATGGCGCGACCCGCGCAGTGCTGCGCTGGCTGAATTTGCCGAAGAGAACGCCGGGCGCATCGGCTTCTTCGCCTTCTGCCAGTGGTTGATTACCCGTTGCCTGGAGCGCGCACAAACCGCTGCGCGCAGTAGCGGCATGAGCATTGGCCTGATCGCTGACCTCGCGGTCGGTGCCGACGGCGGCGGCAGCCAGGCCTGGAGTCGCCAGGACGAATTGCTCGCCTCGCTGACAGTGGGTGCGCCGCCGGACATTCTCAATCGCACCGGGCAAGGCTGGGGGATTTCCGCGTTCTCGCCTGAAGGCCTGGTGCGTCACGGATTTCGTGCGTTCATCGAAATGCTCCGGGCCAACTTCGCCCATGCCGGTGGCCTGCGCATCGATCACGTCATGGGCCTGCAACGGCTGTGGGTGATTCCCAACGGCTCATCACCCGCCGATGGCGCTTATCTTTATTACCCGGTGGACGATCTTCTGCGCCTGTTGACCCTGGAATCCCATCGGCATCAAGCCATCGTCCTCGGCGAAGATCTCGGGACAGTGGAAGACGGCCTGCGGGAAAAACTTATCGCCCGTTCGATTCTCGGCATGCGCGTGTTGCTGTTCGAGCAGGACAACACACACTTCAAGCCGATCCTCGACTGGCCGGACAACGCACTGGCCACCACCAGCACCCACGATTTGCCGACGCTCAACGGCTGGTGGCATGGTCACGATATCGACTGGAATGCCCGATTGGGCCTGGTCGACGCCACGGGTGAAATCGAGTGGCGCCGTCACCGCGAACGCGAGCGTGAAGGCCTGCGCCGGGCGTTGAGCCAGGACCCGCAGAACTTCCGCGAAGAGTCCCATGAGACCGATCAGATACTCGACGCAGCCATTCGCTTCCTCGGCCATACCCGCGCGCCGCTGGTGTTGCTGCCGCTGGAGGATGCCCTGGGCATCGAACAGCAGGCCAACCTGCCCGGCACCATCGACACCCATCCGAATTGGTCGCGCCGCTTGCCCGGCGCCAGCGAAGCCCTGCTCGATGACCTGGACGCTGCCCGACGTCTGGAATTGCTTGCCTGCGCGCGGCTTCAGGCGGCCGAGCGTGACCGATGAATCAACCACGCGCGACCCTGCGTTTGCAGTTTCATAAAGGCTTCACGCTGGACGATGCGGTGCCGCTGGTGCCCTATTTCTCGCGCCTCGGCATCAGTCATGTCTACGCCTCGCCGCTGCTGAGCGCACGCGCAGGTTCCATACACGGCTATGACGTGGTGGACCCGGGCACGGTCAACCCGGAACTGGGCGGCGAAGCGGCGTTGCGGCGTTTGGTCAGCGCGTTGCGTGAGCAGAAC
Source organism: Pseudomonas sp. GM60 (assembly GCF_000282415.1). Classification (NCBI taxonomy): domain Bacteria; kingdom Pseudomonadati; phylum Pseudomonadota; class Gammaproteobacteria; order Pseudomonadales; family Pseudomonadaceae; genus Pseudomonas; species Pseudomonas sp. GM60. The sequence goes on along the minus strand of NZ_AKJI01000030.1, from coordinate 6,303 downwards.
ATGGGGCTGATCCTCGACATTGTCTCCAACCACATGGCCGTGGGTGGCGGCGATAATCCCTGGTGGCTGGACTTGCTGGAATGGGGCCGGCTGAGCCCGTACGGCGAATTTTTCGACATCCAATGGCATTCGCCCGATCCGTTGATGGAGGGTCAGCTCTTGCTGCCATTCCTCGGCAGCGACTATGGCGTGGCGTTGCAGGACGGCACCCTGCCCTTGCGCTTCGATGCGCAGCACGGTGTTTTTTACGTCGAACACTACGATCATCAGTTCCCGATTTGCCCGATGGACTACGGCGAATTGCTCAAAGACGATACCGAGCGATTCAAGTCACTGGCCGACCGTTTCAGCACCTTGAGTTACCAGACTGACGCCCACCGCCTGGCCGAACCGTTGAAAGACGAGCTGCGCGAACTGGCCAGCGACCCGGCCCTGCTTCAAGTCATCGAGCAGAACCTGCAAGCCTACGATTCGCTCACGCCGGACGGTTTCCAGCGCCTGCACCAGTTGCTGGAACGTCAGAGCTATCGCCTCGCCAGTTGGCGCACGGCGGCGGATGACATCAATTGGCGGCGCTTTTTCGATGTCAACGAACTGGGCGGTCTGCGTGTGGAGCGCCCGGCGGTGTTCGAAGCCACTCACGCAAAAATCTTCGAGCTGGTCGCCGAGGGCCTGATCGACGGCCTACGCATTGACCATATCGATGGCCTCGCCGACCCGCGCGCTTATTGCCGCAAACTGCGGCGCCGGGTCGACAGCCTGACGCCGGGCCGACACCTGCCGATCTACGTCGAGAAGATTCTCGGTGAAGGTGAAACCCTGCACCGTGACTGGTCGGTGGATGGCACCACCGGTTATGAATTCATGAACCAGGTGTCGTTGCTGCAACATGATCCCGCCGGGGAGAAAACCCTCGGCGAATTGTGGAACCGCTACAGCGAACGGCCTGCCGATTTCCGTCAGGAAGCACACCTTGCCCGTCAGCAAATAATCAACGGTTCGCTTGCCGGCGACTTCGAAAGTGTCGCCCAGGCGCTGCTGCAAGTGGCCCGGGATGATGTGATGACCCGCGACCTGACCCTCGGCGCGATTCGTCGGGCGTTGCAGGAACTGATCGTGCACTTCCCGGTGTATCGCACCTACATCAGCCCTTGTGGGCGTTCCGCTGAGGACGATGGTTTTTTTCAGCAAGCCATGGACGGCGCGCGGCAAAACCTCAGCGAAGCCGATTGGCCGGTACTCGATTGCCTGGCTCGATGGCTGGGCGGCGAACCCTGGCGCAAACGCCCGGTGGGCCGCCCGCGCAAGATGCTCAAGCATGCCTGCGTGCGTTTTCAGCAACTGACGTCACCGGCAGCGGCAAAGGCTGTCGAGGACACCGCGTTTTATCGCTCGGCGGTTTTGCTGTCGCGTAATGACGTGGGGTTCAACACGGAACAATTCAGTGCACCGGTGGCTGACTTCCATGCCACGTGCCTCAATCGTCTCGAAGAATTCCCCGACAACCTGCTGGCCACCGCGACCCACGACCACAAACGCGGCGAAGACACCCGCGCCAGGCTGGCGGTGTTGAGCGAGCGCAGCGCATGGTTCGCCGAGCAGGTGCCGCTCTGGCAGACACTGGCCCGGCCGGTGCGCGACGACGATGCGATGCCGTCGGCGGGCGATGAATTGATTCTGTATCAGACGATTCTCGGCAGTTGGCCGCTGGAACTGCGCGTCGACGATCGGCCGGCGCTCGAGGACTACGTCAAACGTCTCTGGCAGTGGCAGCAGAAAGCCTTGCGTGAAGCCAAGCTGCAAAGCAGCTGGAGCGCGCCGAACGATGCGTATGAACGTGCGACCCAGGCGTTCATTGAACGTCTGCTGCTAAGCCCCGAAGCCGAGCTGCTGCGCGCAGCCCTGAGCAAAGCCGTGACGTCCATCGCCGCCCCCGGCGCACTCAACGGATTGGCGCAAACCTTGCTGCGCATGACCGTGCCGGGCATTGCGGACCTTTACCAAGGCAACGAGTACTGGGACTTCTCGCTGGTCGATCCGGACAACCGTCGCCCGGTGGATTACGCGAGTCGCCAACACACCCTGCAACGTCCGCCGGAACTGCCGGAACTGCTGGCCAACTGGCGTGACGGACGCATCAAACAAACCCTGATCGCGCGCACATTAGGCCTGCGCGCCCAACAGGCCGAGCTGTTTCAACGCGGGACGTATCAAGCGCTGGAAGTGGTCGGCCGCGAGTCACACCGGGTGCTGGCATTTGCGCGCTCGTACAACCAGAAGCAGGCCATCGTGATCGTCCCGATACGCTGTGCAGACCTGCTGAAAAACAGTGCCATACCCCATGTCGGCGCGCCGCAGTGGGGCGATACGCGAGTCAAATTACCGTTTACCACCCCTGCCGAAAATCTGAAGGGACTTTTTTCCAGCGTCGCAGTCACAGAACACAAGGAGCTGATAATTGGCGCCGCGCTGGGGGATTTCCCGGTCAATCTCTTTATCCAAAACTTTGAGTTCAGTTCAGGAGCATAGCGATGAGTACCGACGATAAACGCATCCGCGAATTTGCCTATCAGATCTGGGAATCGGAAGGAAAACCCGAGGGCCATGAAGCCCGGCACTGGGAGATGGCTCGAAAACTGGCAGAAGCCGAAGCCCTGGCCCCCAGCAAAGCGCCCAAGGCGGCCAGCAGCAAAGCGGCAGGCACCAAGCCTGCCGTCAGCAAAACCGCCAACGGCAAGGCTGGCGAGCCGAAAACCAAAGCCAAGGCGAAACCGGCCGCTGCGGCAAAGGTGATCCCGCCCGGGGAAATATCCACCGAGAAGAAACCTCGCGCAGCGCGTAAACCGCCTGCGGTCTGACGCTTCCCGGCATTGTCCTGACTGACCTTGTGGCGAGCGACCTCTCGCCACCGTGGGCACGTTCGCCCCCGATAAACCACTGAACACTGTGGGAGCGAGCCTGCTCGCGATGAACGTTAACGATTACGCGCATTGTCTGGAAAAACGCGTCGTTCTGGAGTCCATCGCGAGCAGGCTCGCTCCTACAGTGAATCGGTGTGTGAGCCCCCTTTTTTGCAGGAGCACCTATGACCAGTCCAAAAAAAGCCGCGCCAGAACCTCAGACCGAGGCTTCGCGAATCCGGGAAGGCCTGCCCTTCCCGCTAGGCGCCACCTGGGATGGTCTGGGGGTCAACTTCGCCTTGTTCTCCGCCAATGCGACCAGGGTCGAACTGTGCATCTTCGATGACGCCGGCGAAGTTGAACTGGAGCGCATCGAACTGCCGGAATACACCGACGAGATCTACCACGGCTACCTCCCCGACGCTCATCCGGGGCTGATCTATGGCTACCGTGTTTATGGCCCGTATGATCCGGCCAACGGGCATCGCTTCAATCACAACAAACTGTTGATCGACCCCTACGCCAAACAACTGCTCGGCCAGTTGAAATGGTCCGAGGCGCTGTTCGGCTACACCATCGGCCACCCCGACGCCGACCTCAGTTTTGACGAACGCGACAGCGCGCCGTTCGTACCGAAATGCAAGGTGATCGACCCGGCGCACACCTGGGGCCACGACCATCGCGTCAGCGTGCCGTGGGACAAAACGATCATTTACGAAACTCACGTGCGCGGCTTCAGCATGCGTCACCCGTCCGTCCCCGAGAACGTGCGTGGCACCTTCGCCGGGTTGATGGTCGATGACATGCTGGAACACATCCGCAAGCTCGGCGTGTCGACCGTGGAATTGCTGCCGATTCACGCGTTCGTGAATGACCAGCACTTGTTGCACAAAGGCATGACCAATTACTGGGGCTACAACAGCATCGCGTTTTTCGCCCCGGACCCGCGCTACCTGGCCAGCGGCAAGATCGCCGAGTTCAAGGAAATGGTCGCGCACCTGCACGAAGCCAATCTGGAGGTGATTCTCGACGTGGTGTACAACCACACCGCCGAGGGCAACGAACAGGGCCCGACCCTGTCCATGCGCGGCATCGACAACGCCTCGTATTACCGCTTGATGCCCGACGACAAGCGCTTCTACATCAACGATTCCGGCACCGGCAATACCCTGGACCTGAGTCACCCGTGCGTGCTGCAAATGGTCACCGACTCCCTGCGTTACTGGGCCTCGGAAATGCACGTGGACGGGTTCCGTTTCGACCTGGCGACCATTCTCGGGCGCTACCACGACGGTTTCGATGAACGTCACAGCTTCCTCGTTGCCTGCCGCCAGGACCCTGTACTGCGCCAGGTAAAAATGATTGCCGAGCCGTGGGACATTGGTCCCGGTGGTTATCAGGTCGGTCGCTTTCCACCGGGCTGGGTCGAATGGAACGACAAATTCCGCGACACCGTGCGCGCGTTCTGGAAAGGCGACGACGGCCAACTCGCTGACTTCGCCAGCCGGATGACTGCCTCCGGTGAAATGTTCAATCAGCGTGGTCGGCGGCCCTACGCGTCAGTGAACTTCGTCACCGCTCACGATGGCTTCACCCTCAACGACCTGGTGTCGTACAACGAAAAACACAACGAAGCCAACGACGAGAACAACCAGGACGGCAGCAACAACAACCTGTCCTGGAACCACGGCGTCGAAGGCCCGACTGGCGACCCGGAAATCAATGCGCTCCGCCAGCGGCAGATGCGCAACTTCTTCGCCACACTGCTGCTATCCCAGGGCACGCCGATGCTGGTGGCCGGTGACGAGTTCGCCCGCACCCAGGACGGCAACAACAATGCCTATTGCCAGGACAGTGAAATCGGCTGGGTCAATTGGGACCTGAGCGAAGATGGCAAGGCGTTGCTGAAGTTCGTCAAACGCCTGATCAAGTTACGCCTGGCCTACCCGATCCTGCGACGCGGGCGCTTCCTGGTGGGCAATTACAACGAGGACATCGGCGTCAAGGACGTCACCTGGCTGGCACCGGATGGCAGCGAGATGAGCACAGAACAATGGGAGGAATCCCACGGCAAATGCCTCGGCATGTTGCTCGATGGCCGAGCCCAGGAAACCGGGATTCGCCGCAAGGGCGGTGACGCCACCTTGCTACTGGTGGTCAACGCGCACCACGACATCGTCAACTTCACCTTGCCGCAAGTGCCGGATGGCAGGTTCTGGACCTGCATGGTCGACACCAATCAGCCATCGATCCGCGGTCAGGAGCGCTTTGAGTTCGGCCACGAATATTCGGTCACCGGCCGTTCGCTGCTGCTGTTCGAATTGCAGCGTGAGGAAGAAGAGTGAAATGAAACTACGGGGGTTTCTACATGGCCAGACAGCGGCCGGACACTGGAGCGACTCCAGCGAAAATTGCGCGACCTGGCACAGCCCGGAGAAAAATATGCACCGGTGGGAACATCGACGCGACGAATAGCGTGACTTGAGCAATACTCTGCTCGCGGCAATCCAGGGTTCGGAGAGCGGCACATTGCTATCAATTAGAACAAGGACGTAGCCCGATGAAATCCGTTTCCATCAGCGACAGCAGCCTTACTGCACAGATCTGGAACAACGCGCCTCAGCTCGACAACATTCCCGTCATCAACACCCAGACCCTGGTCCCGCCCGGCGCCCGCGCCGTGGTGATCGCGCCGCATCCCGGCGATGAAGTCGTGACCTGCGGCGGACTGCTGCAATTACTCAGCGCCCTGGGCCATCCCCTGCAATTGATCTCGATCACCGACGGCAGCGCCAGCCATCCGGGGTCACAGCAATGGTCGGAGAAACGCCTCAGCGTGTTTCGTCCCCAGGAAAGCGTCGAAGCCTTGCGCCGCCTCGGTTTGCCGATGCACAGCCTGAAGTGGATTCGCGGTGGGTTCACCGACAACGCCCTGGCCGAGCGCGAGCTTCAGTTGACTCAATTCATCGCGCGGTACTTGCGGCCTGGTGATGTGGTGTTCAGCACCTGGAGCGAGGACGGCAATGTCGACCACGACGTCGTCGGCCGCGCCAGTGCCAAGGCCGCCGCCTCGGTCGGTGCAGCGTTCAACGAAGTACCCGTCTGGGCGTGGCATTGGCCCTCGCGTGATCGAGGAATGATCCCGTGGCACCGCGCCCGCAAGGTTCGCCTCGACACCTGGACCGTTGCGCGCAAAAGCCACGCCACCCACGCCTACGCCAGCCAGCTCGACGGCGAACCCGCCATCGGCATCGCCCCGCTGCTGCCCCGGGTACTGCTGGAGCGCATGCGGTTGCCCTATGAAATCGTCTTCGTCTAAACCAACACCCCCTGCAGGAGCCAGCTTGCCGGCGATGAAGCCCTTGAACCGTGCGCTAATCTTGCGGACGCCATCGCCGGCAAG